>NZ_JBHTJA010000040.1:0-59792 GCF_042675525.1 Actinomadura sediminis | reverse complement strand
CGCGCCGCGCCCGCCGTCCGGTGTGGTGCGGGACCGGCCGCGCCGGACCGGGCGCCGAGCAGCCCCGCGCCGCCCGCGGCGACCAGCGCGGCGCCGCCCGCGCCCGCGGCGAGTGCCCTGCGGCGCGAGACGGGGCCGCGTGCGCCGTCCGTGCGGGGGTGGTCCGTCATGGGCGCGATCCTATGCACCCCGGCGGCGTCGCCCGGCCGGACGGCCCGGTCGGCTCACTCGTCGGCGTACTCGGGATATCCGTAGCCGACGATGCTGGAGGCCGAGCGCTCCCGGATCTTGACGGCGCTGTCGGTGTTGCCCTCCACCGTCCTGACGGTGCCGTCGTCGATCTTCTCGATCACCATGCCGACGTGGTCGATGGCGTCGATGGAGTCGCTGCCGCCCCAGTCGAAGAAGACGATGGCGCCGGGCTCGGGCTCGGTGCCCCAGCGGCCCTCGTCCTTGAACCACTGCGCGTGCGTGACCGTGTAGGCGTCGTGGCCGAACTGGTCGCTGGCGCCGATCTGGGAGCCGACCCAGGAGATGAACATGCTGCACCACGCGGCGTCGCTGTAGCCCGCGAGGGAACCGCCGTCCCGCTCGACCGTCTCCTTGGAACGTTCCGACTTGACGTACCAGTCGTTGAACTTCGTCTCGCCGCTCGCGTCCTCCTCGATGCCCACCTGCTTCTTCGCCATCGTGACGGCGTCCTCGGCGGTGGGCCTGCTCTTCTTCTCCTTCGCCTCGGCTCCGCCGTCCGCGGACCCGCCGCCCGCGGACGGGGCGGCGCCCGACCCGTCGCCCGGGCCGTCTCCGCCGGGCTCCCCGCCCTCGTCGGACGCCGCGGCGCCGCCGGCGCCGCGGTCGCCGCCGTCCTGCACGACCGCGAACTCGGCCGCGGTCACGGCCGTGCCGGAGTCGAACGGCAGGACCGACGCCTGCGCGGTCGCCGCGGCGGTGCCGAGGACGGCCGCGCCGACGACGACGCCGCCGGTGGTGCGCCATGAGAGGGGAACGGCGCTCCACGAACGGGGGGTCGTCCGCAGCGTCTGCGGGACGGCGCGCATCTGCACCTGGGCGGTGCGCAGCGCGGCGGGGAGGGGGTTGGAAAGGGGGAACGGGCCGGGCTTGCGTCGCCTGGCGGCCCGGTGTTTGCCTGCCACAGGGATTTCTCCTTGGCTTCCATTCCGCCTACCGGGTTAGCTGACGGGTTCGGGCGTGGAAGCCGCCCTACGGCCTGGGGGCAGGCCGATTCACCCCGAAAGAACTGGTGGGTCCCCGGCTCCGCGGGCGGCCGTGCGCGGCCGCGGCGGACTCGGCGGCGGCGCGCCCGGGGGCGGGCGCGCCGGTGCGGATGGTCGGCCTCCCGGGGCGCCGTGCCCGCGGGGAGGCGGCGGACGCGGCCGCCGGGTCGTCCGGCGACCGCGCCCTGGAATGCCGTTTCGGCTAGCTGGTCCCTACCTGCCCGTCACACGGGCATGGGGACGCGTCGAGAATCGACTCGTGCAGAATTTCTGAGGGGATGTCGGACAGAATTCACTCCGTTTCTTCCAGACGCCTACCGGGTTAGCTGACGGGTTCGGGCGGGAAGTGGCCCTACGGCCGTCCGCTGGAGGTTTCCAGGGAACGGGCCGATTCACCCCGGCGACGGAATGCCCGTCCGGAACGGGTCCGGACTCCGACGCGAATGGGTCCCCGGCTCCGCGCGAGGCGGATTCGGCGTGCCGCTGCGAACGAGCGGCGATGCTGTTGTGATGACGGCGGGCCCTGTCCAGGGGAACCGCCCGGGCCGCGCCCGGCCACGTGGAACGTCGGCAGCTCCATGCACGCTGCCGCGTGCGCACGGGGCGGGAGTCGGCCGGATCTCGCGGAGGCGGGGCCTCGGCGAGACCGTCGCGGCACCGTCGCGGTGCCGCGGGCGGCACGCGGGACGTGCCGCCTGGGAAGACGGCACGTGGGGTGTGCCGCCGGAAAGGGGAGACGGCGCGTGGGGCGCGCCGCCCGCCGCACGGCCACTGGATGTGCCGTGCGGGCCGCGGTGCCGGATCGGTCCCGCGGGGCCGCGGCGTCTGGAGGGCGCCGCGAGTGAGGACAACGTACCAAAGCTTCAAGCGGAGGCAAATCCCCACTAAAACGACGACGGACCAGGCAGAACCTGGTCCGTCGCCTCCGGCGCCCGCTCCGGAGCCTCTGCCGAGGCCCGCGTCACGGGGCGTCCTGGCACCCGGGGGGTGTGTCAGGGGCGCCCGGCGCCGTAGTAGTTGTTCAGGTAGTAGCCCGAGGTGATGCTCACGACCTCGACGTTCTTGCCGGTGCGCGGCGCGTGGATCATCTTGCCGTTGCCGACGTACATGCCCACGTGCCCGAGACCGCTGAAGAACACCAGGTCGCCGGGCTGCAGGTCGCTCTTCGCGACCCGCTTCGTCGCCGCCCACTGCGAGTTCGTCGTGCGCGTGATGCTCACGCCCGCCGCCGCCCACGCCTTCATGGTGAGACCGGAGCAGTCGTAGGAGTTCGGGCCCTCCATGCCGTACCCGTACGGCTTGCCGAGCTGGGCGTAGGCGAAGTCGAGCGCCGCCCCGGCCGCGCCGCTGGCGGGACCGTTGTAGGTGCCGCCGACGGAGCCCGAACCGCTCGAGGAGGACGTCGAGCCGCCGAGCCGGCGGACCAGCTTCTGCTGCTTCTCGATCTCCTTCTCGACCTTGGCCTTCTGCTTCTTGATCTCGTCCGACTTGGCCTTGACCTCCTCGTAGGCGGTCTTGGCCGACGTCTGCTCCCGGCGGAGCCGCTGCGCGGTGGCGATGAACTGGGTGAGCTCGGAGCTGCGCTCGCGCGACAGCAGCGAGAAGACGGCCGACTGGTCGAGGATCGCCTGCGGGTCCTCGCTGCTGGCGAAGCTCGCCACGTTCGTGGCGTCGTCGCCGCCCTTCTTGTAGGCGTTGGCGGCCATCTGGGCGACGGTCCGGCGCTGCTCTTCGAACTTCGCCTGTTCCTGGGACGCGCTCTTCTGCGCGGCCTGGTACTTCTTCTTGGCGATCTTGAGCTTCTCGCCGATGTCGTTGTACTTCTCGACGTACTGGTCGACCTTCTCGTTGAGCTCGTTGAGCTTCTCCTGCGCCTCCGCGGCCGTCGGCTGCGGGTCGGCGTGCGCCGCCACCGGGGCGGACACCAGCGAGGTGGTCACGGCAAGACAGGCGGCGACCGCCAGTCCCCGAAACGCGCCCGCCGTCCCGAGCCCGCCCTTGCGGCGCGTGGGCTCCCCGATGTGATCATTGGTCACGGTCGAAATCAGCCCCTCTCGTCGACGACACAATCAGCCGACGACATTAGCGAGGCCCCACACCGCCCACAACCGGTTCGTCACTATTTGCTTCTCTTCTCTGCCGAACACCCGTTTTTGTTACGGCGCGATCACGGAACGCCGGAGGTCACGGCACCGGGAAGCGGGGACCTGGGAGATTTCTCACTCAGGAACGGCCGAGCCGCCGCAGCAAAAGCGTGGACGGGCAGGGCCGCGCGTTCGCCCGGCGGGCCGCGTCGGCCACCTCGCGGTCCGAGGAGACCACCACCACGGCCCGGCCCGGCGGCTCCGCCCGCACCAGCTCGCCGATCAGCTCGTCCGCGGTCTGCCCCGGGCTGCTGAACTTCACCCGGACCCCGCGCGGTGCGGCGATCGCCACCGGCCCGTCCAGGTCCGCCCCGTCGAAGACGCACGTCACCTCGGCGCGGGTCTGCGCCGCGAGCCCGCCGAGCCCCGACACCAGCCGGTTGCGCTGGTCGGCCAGCGGCAGCTCCCCGTACCCCGTCTTGGTGACGTTGTAGCCGTCCACCACGAGGTGCACCTGCGGCAGCGTCAGCAGCCGGTCCAGGAGCTGCGGGTCGCTGTCCGACAGCGCCCGGCCCGGCAGCGTCCGGTGCGTCAGCGTGTCCGGTTCCATGCCGCCGACCGCGTCCGCCGGCCGCCCGATGGTGGACGGCAGCGCCAGCTCCCGCCGGACGCCCTGCGCCGCGTCCTGCAGCGCGTCGAGCAGCATCCGCAGCCGGACGTCGTCCACGTTGCGGCCCTCGCGGGCGGCGCGCTTGGCGGTCTCCGCCGCCGCCTCCGCCCGCTCCGTCCGCGACCGGAGCTTGCGCAGCTCCTTGTCGGACGCCGCCGCGCGCTCCCGCGCGGCCGTTAGCTCCCGCTCCGCGTCGGCGGTCACCTCAGCGGCGTGCTCCTGCGCCGCGCGCGCCTTCGCGCGCGCGTCGTGCAGCTTGCGGCGCAGCTCCGCGACCTCCGTCTTCGCGCCGCGCAGTTCCGCGCGCAGCTTGTCGAGCTCCCCGGCGCGGGCCGTCCGGGCCGCCGCGACCTCCTCCTTCAGCGCGGCGACGCGCCGCTCCGCGTCCTGCTCCTGCGAGACCGTCGCGGACCGCTCCAACTCCTCGCGCGCCGCCTCGACGAGACCCGTCCAGCCGGGCGGCCGCAGCAGGTACCCCAGCATCGCGACCCGCACCGGGTCCGCGGCGGGCGGGACGTCGCCGCCCTCGACGGCCTCGGCCAGCTCGGGCTGCGCCGCGCGCAGCGGCTCCGCGACGCTCGCCCGGAACCCGGCGTCCTTCTCCAGCAGCGCCGCGATGTGCTGCCCGGCGAGCTTGGCCCGCTTGCGGCGCTCGAACCGCGCGAACCGGCGCAGCGGCATCGGGACCTCGCCGGGCGGCAGCGCACCGAGCAGATCGGCGGCCGTCTCCACCACGCCGTGCCGCACCGCCTCGGGCAGCGGCCGCTCCAGCCGCTCTTCGGGCCCGCTGTCGATGATCCCGCTCCTTCCGGGGTTCCGCCGGTGCGCCCTCCGGGAAGACCGGTCTTCCCGGGCGCCCCGCACCCTAACCGGCGCCCCCGTCCGGCCGATCCTGCAACCCTAGCGGCACGGCGCCCCGCGGGGCGCGTCCTCCGTGACTGTCGGTGGCGTCCTCTACGGTCGCCGTCATGACGACTGTGCACGGGAACGATGTGCCGGACGTCGGGGTCCAGGGCACTCTGGACGATCTCGGGACGCCCCTGGCCGAGGTGACCTTCGTCGTGGTCGACCTCGAGACCACCGGCGGTTCCGCGGCCGACTCGGCCATCACCGAGATCGGCGCCGTGAAGGTGCGCGGCGGCGAACCGCTCGGCGAGTTCGGCACGCTGGTCGACCCCGGCGGCCCGATCCCGCCGTTCATCACCGCCCTGACCGGCATCACCACCGCGATGGTGACCGCCGCCCCCAGGATGGACTCGGTCCTGCCGGCGTTCCTGGAGTTCGCGCGGGGCGCCGTCCTCGTCGCGCACAACGCGCCGTTCGACATCGGGTTCCTCAAGGCGGCGTGCGCCGAGCAGGGCCGCGCCTGGCCCGCGTTCCCCGTCGTCGACACCGTCGACCTCGCGCGCCGCGTGCTGTCCCGCGACGAGGTCCCCAACTGCAAGCTGGGCACGCTCGCCCGGTTCTTCCGCACCGCCACCGAGCCGACGCACCGCGCGCTCGCCGACGCCCGCGCCACCGTCGAGGTGCTGCACGGCCTCATCGAACGGCTCGGCTCCTTCGGCGTCACCTCGCTGGAGGAGATGCGCGGCTTCGCCAAGGCCCCCACCCCCGAGCAGCGCCGCAAGCGCCACCTCGCCGAGGGGGTGCCGAGCGCCCCCGGCGTGTACCTGTTCGAGGACGGCTCGGGCGAGGTGCTGTACGTCGGCAAGAGCGGCGACCTGCGCTCCCGCGTGCGCAGCTACTTCACCGGCTCGGAGACCCGCCGCCGCGTCCGCGAGATGGTCGGCCTCGCCGAGAACGTCCGGACGATCCCGTGCGCCACCGGGCTGGAGGCCGAGGTCCGCGAGCTGCGGCTCATCGCCGAGCACAAGCCCCGCTACAACAAGCGGTCCAAGTTCCCCGAGCGGGCCATCTGGCTGAAGCTCACCGCCGAGCCGTTCCCGCGGCTGTCCATCGTCCGCGAATGCCGCGACGACGGCGCGTGCTACCTCGGCCCCGTCTCGTCCCGGCACCAGGCCGAGGAGGCGCGCGCCGCGCTGCACGAGGCCGTCCCGCTGCGGCAGTGCACCCAGCGGCTCAGCCCGCGCCTCATCGCCGCCGGACGGGCCCGCACCTGCGCCCTCGCCGAGCTGGGCCGCTGCGGCGCCCCCTGCGAGGGCCGCGAGTCCGCCGCCGACTACGCCGCGCACGCCGACACCGCCCGCGCCGTCATGCGCGGCGACGTCCGGCCGGTGGTCGCCGCCGCGCAGGTCCGCATCGACCGGCTCGCCGCCGAGCTGCGCTACGAGGAGGCCGCCGCGCAGCGCGACCGCCTCCACGCGTTCGTCCGGGCCGCCGCCCGCGGGCAGCGCCTCGCCGCGCTCGCCGCCCTGCCCGAGCTCGTCGCGGCCCTGCCCGCCTTCGACGGCGGCTGGGAGCTGTCGGTCGTCCGGTACGGCCGGCTCGCCGCCGCCGGGACCGTCCCGCCGCACGCCCGGCCCCGCCCCTACGTCGACGCGCTCATCGCCACCGCCGAGACGGTGTTCCCGCCGTCCGGCGGCGCGCCGGGCGGCGTCGCGCTCGGCGCGGCGCCGTCCGCCGGCGCCACCGCCGAGGAGATGGAGTGCGTGCTGCGCTGGCTCGACCGCCCCGGCGTCCGCCTCGTCGAGGTCCGCGGGACGTGGACGTGCCCGGCCCACGGCGCGGAGGGGCGGCGCGAACGTCTCGACCGTGTCGTGAGCGACAGGGCCGCCCGCGACCGCGCCTACGGCGACCCCGCGAGCACCGCGCACCCGGCGCGGGCCCGCGCGTCCCGCCGTCCCATGCGCTGACACCGCTAAAGTGACGTGATCGTCCGCACCCCGAGGGGATCACCCGCACATGGCACTGCCGCTCTACGACAGCCAGCCCGCGCGCCGCGTGCCCTGGGTGACGTACGTGCTGGTCGCGGCCAACGTCGTGGTGTTCCTGCTCACCCCCATGTCGAACTTCGCCACCTGGTACGGCGACGGCGAGGTCCGCGAGTGCAACGCCGTGCACTTCGGCTACGAGTACGGGGCGGTGCCCAGGGAGCTGACGACGGGGGACCGGCAGCCGCTGCCGACCGAGGTGCGGTACGAGTGCGGCCCCGCCGACCACGCCAAGATCCCCTGGACGTCGGCGTTCACCTCGATGTTCGTGCACTCGGACGCGCTGCACCTGCTCGGCAACGTCGTCGCGCTGTTCGTCATCGGGATGGGGCTGGAGGACCGGCTCGGGCGGTGGCGGTACCTCGCCGCCTACCTGCTGTTCGGGCTCGCGGCGGTCTACGGCTTCGCCTACACCTCGCCGGACTCCATGGTGCCGCTCATCGGCGCGTCCGGGGCCATCGCCGGGGTGATGGGCGCCTACGTCATCCTCAACCCGCGGGGCCGCGTCGTCACCTGGGTGCTGCCCGTCATCGTGATGCGGCTGCCCGTGTGGGTCGTGCTCGGCTACTGGTTCGTCATGCAGTGGCTCTCGCTCGGGCAGGAGAGCAACGTCGCGTACGTCGCGCACATCTGCGGTTTCGTCGCCGGGGCGCTGTTCGCCGTCCTGGCCCGCCGCGCGGGTCCCGCCCGCGGGTTCGCGGCCCTGAGCCGCGGCTGACGGCCGCGGCGACCGGCGCCGCCGGCGGGCGGACCGTCCCGGGCGGACCGTCCCGGGCGGATCGTCCCGATAGAGTCGGGTCGTCGAGCAACAGGGGAGGGTGCAGTGGTCACTGCGATCGTGTTCGTCAAGGCCGACGTCGCGCGCATCCACGAGGTGGCCGAGGCGATCGCCGCACTGGACGGCGTCAGCGAGGTCTACTCCGTCACCGGGGACAGCGACCTCATGGCGATGGTCCGGGTCCGGCGGCACGAGGAGCTGAACGACGTCATCCCCGGCCGGCTGAACAAGGTCCCCGGGGTCGTCGGCACCGAGACGCACATCGCGTTCCGCACCTACTCCAAGCACGACATCGAGGCCGCGTTCTCCCTCGGCCTGCCCGACGCCGACTGAGACCGCCGCTCGCCCTGCCGGACGCTCGCCTCACCGGACGCTCGCTTCACCTCACGGGACCGGGCACGGCGGCGGCCGGCCCGCCCTGGAGCGGGCCGGCGGCGCGGGCCGGGACGCGTCAGCCGCGCAGGCCGCGCGACACCTCGACCCACCGGTCCAGGAGCTCGTGCGCCGCACCCGAGTCGATCGCGCGGGCCGCCCGCTCGTACGCGCCGCCCAGCGCCCCGGTCAGCTCCTCGGCGGGCGGCGTGCCGTCGTAGGCCGTCATCAGCGCGGCCGCGTTCAGCAGCACCATGTCGCGGACCGGGCCGGTCCGCCCCGCGAACAGGTCCCGGGCGACCCGCCCGTTGAACGCCGCGTCGGCGCCGCGCAGGTCGTCCGGCGTCGCGCGCGGGATGCCGAGGTCGGCCGGGTCGAACGTCGTCTCGGTCGCCGTGCCGTCGCGGACGACCCACACCGTCGAGGTGCCCGTGGTGGTCAGCTCGTCCAGGCCGTCGTCGCCGCGGAACACCAGCGACGAGCAGCCGCGGGCGGCGAACACGCCCGCGATGACCCCCGCCATCCGCGGGTGGAACACGCCGACGGCCTGCGCGGTGGGCCGCGCCGGGTTCGTCAGCGGGCCGAGGAAGTTGAACACCGTGGGGGTGCCGAGCTCGCTGCGCGTCCGCCCGGCGTACTTCAGCGCGGGGTGGAACCGGGGCGCGAAGCAGAAGGTGATGCCGGTCTCCTCGACCACCCGGGCGGTGGCCTCGGGGGACAGGTCGATGGCGACGCCGAGGTGCTCCAGCAGGTCGGCGGACCCGCACGACGACGACGCGGCCCGGTTGCCGTGCTTGACGACGGTGACGCCGGACGCCGCCGCGACCACCGCGGCCATCGTGGACACGTTCACCGTGTGGGCGCGGTCGCCGCCCGTCCCGACCAGGTCGGCGATGGGGCCCGGCACGTGGATCGGCGTGGCGTTGTCCATCATGCCCTCGGCGAGCCCGGCGACCTCCGCGACGGTCTCGCCCTTGGCGCGCATCGCGACGGCGAAGCCCGCGATCTGCGCGTCGGTGGCCTCCCCGGCCATGATCGTGTTCATGGCCCAGGAGGTCTCCTCGCTCGTCAGCGACTCGCCGTCGAGCAGCGCGTTGAGCAGAGCGGGCCAGGTCGTGCGCGCGTCCATGTCTCCCCAGGGTGAGGTCGGTCACCGGGGACGGGCGGTGCGGGCTCCCGGCCGGGGCTCGGGCCGGGGCGTCGCCCCGCCTCCCCGGCTGGCTGGTGTTACAGGGCCGGAAGGCGGTTCTCGAGGCGCCAGCGCATGAGGCCGGCGAGCGCGTTCGCCAGGGCCATCGGGTCCAGCGGCAGGCTCACCACGGCGTCGGCGCGCGACCAGGTCGCGAGCCAGCCGTCGTCCCGCCGGGCGATGATCGCCAGCACCGGAGGGCAGTCGAAGACCTCGTCCTTGGCCTGGCGGCACACGCCGAGCCCGCCCGCGGGCTGCGCCTCGCCGTCCACGACGAGGACGTCGATGCCGCCCTCGTCGAGCCGCCGGACCACGGCGGGCTGGGTGGCGCACTCGACGAACTCGACCCGCGGCAGGTCCGCGGCGGGGCGGCGCCCGATCGCCGTCCGGATCCGGGCGCGGGTGTTCGCGTCGTCGCTGTAGACGAGAACCTTCATCGGGCTCTCCGGGGCGGTGCTCATGTCGAGGAAGGTTACCCGTTCCGGGCCGCGCGCACGAGATCCCGGGCGGGTTTTCGGCGGTCGGGAGGGCTCCGCGAACACGCCCGGGAACTCTAGGAGGGGGGTCATGCGTCACTCACGGGAGTGGGGCGCAATAATGCTGCCCGTGACAGCATCCGCGATAGAGACAACACCTCACGCACGGGCGAACCGTCCCAATCTGGTCAGCGTGGGGACGATCGTTTGGCTGTCGTCCGAGCTGATGTTCTTCGCGGCGCTGTTCGCGATGTTCTTCACGATCCGCTCCGTGACGATCGGCCAGTCCGGGCAGGACGCCTGGCCGGGCGCCCATCTCAGCCTGCCGCTGGCATCGATCAACACCACCATCCTGGTCCTGTCTTCCGTGACGTGCCAGATGGGCGTGTTCAAGGCGGAGGCCGGGAAGGTCGGGCGCGACGGCAGCCTCCTGAACTTCCGGCGCTGGGGACTGCGCGAGTGGTACGTCCTCTCGTTCCTCATGGGCGCCTACTTCGTCGCCGGCCAGGCCTACGAGTACTACGAGCTCGTCGTGCACGAGGGCCTGACGCTTTCGTCCTCCGCCTACGGGTCGGTCTTCTATCTGACCACCGGCTTCCACGGGTTGCACGTCACCGGCGGCCTGATCGCGTTCCTGTTCGTCCTCGGACGGACGTACGCGGCGAAGCGGTGGACGCACGAGCAGGCCACCAGCGCGATCGTCGTGTCCTACTACTGGCACTTCGTCGACGTCGTGTGGATCGGCCTGTTCGCCGCGATCTACCTGCTCGACCTGTGACGACCCGACCCGACTGACCTACCAGACGACTTGACCCGAACGGGGATTTCCGTGAAAAGGTTCACCGCATGGCGACGGCGCCCGTGGGCGGGCTACGCCGTCGTGCTGGCGGCCCTGGCGGCGATCGGCGTCATCTACGCCGGCTTCTCGCCGCAGACCGAGCGCGCCCAGGCGGCGGCGGGCAAGGCCCAGACCGCCGAGGACATCGAGCACGGCAAGCAGCTGTTCAACAAGAACTGCGCGAGCTGCCACGGGCTCAACGCCGAGGGCACCAAGGACGCCGAGGGCAACGTGATCGCTCCCAGCCTCATCGGGGTCGGCGCCGCCTCCGTCGACTTCCAGGTCAGCACGGGCCGCATGCCCGCGATGAACCCTGGAGCGCAGATCCCGCGCAAGGACCCGATCGCCCTGTTCGACACGACGATCGAGACCGACTACGAGGACCCGGAGCGGCGCGAGGCCGCCGAGAGGCAGAAGGCCCAGGCGGAGGACAATCTCCACGACCTGATCGCCTACATCGACTCCCTGGGCGGCGGCCCGGCGATCCCGCCGGAATCGGTGACGAACCCCGAGGGCGGTGACGCCGCGCTCGGCGGGAAGCTGTTCCGCACCAACTGCGCCCAGTGCCACAACTTCACCGGTCAGGGCGGCGCCCTCACCGGCGGGAAGTACGCGCCGGCGCTCTCGACGAACGACGTCACGCCCACGCAGATCTACGAGGCCATGCTGACCGGCCCGCAGGCGATGCCGGTGTTCGACGACACCACGCTCTCGCCGAAGGACAAGCAGGCCATCATCGCCTACCTGGTCGAGACGCGCGAGGAGCCGAACCCGGGCGGCTGGGGCCTCGGCCGCATGGGCCCGGTGAGCGAGGGCCTGGCCGGCTGGCTGTTCGGCATCGGGTTCATGGTGCTGGCGGCCATGTGGATCACCGCGAAGAAGCCGAAGAAGCTGAAGAAGTCATGAGCGACGACAACAAGGAGACCGCGGGCTCCAAGGGCCCGCGCGAGGAAGGCGGGCCGCGCGAACGCGTGATCGGCACGCCGTCCCCGGCGAGGGACAAGGCGCTCCTCGCCGAGGACGACATCTCCGCGCCCGCGGGCAGCGGGGAGCAGCTGGACGAGCAGTCCGCGAAGCGCGCCGAGCGCGTCGTCGCGCTGCTCTTCCTGCTGGCGTTCGCGGCGAGCGTCGCCTTCATCGCCTACTACATCGGCTGGAGCGGCCGCGACGGCGGCATGCACGGCATCATCCGGGCCCAGGAGTCCAACCTCTGGCTGGGCGGCACGATGGCCGCCGCCTTCCTGCTGATGGCGGCCGGCGTGACCCTCTGGGTGCGCCGCCTGATGACCAGCAAGCCGATCACGCAGGAGCGGCACGAGCTGGTCAGCGACGCGGAGACGCGCGCGGCGTTCACCCAGGACTTCCTGGAGGGCGCCGCCGACAGCGGCATCACCAAGCGGCCGCTGCTGCGCCGCACGCTGCTGCTGGCCGCCGCGCCGCTGGGCCTGGCCCCGCTGGTGCTGCTGCGCGACCTCGGCCCGCTGCCGGAGAAGCGGCTGCGCCACACGTACTGGGCCGCCGCGGTGGAGAGGGCCAAGAAGGAGGGCAAGAAGGGCGTCCGCCTGGTGGTGGACGGGACCCACAAGCCCCTCAAGGTCAGTGACTTCTCCACGCCCGGCTCGATGATCACGGTGCTGCCGGAGGGACTCGAGGAGCACGTCGACGAACACGACGTGCTCACCGAGGTCGCCAAGGCCGTCACCATCCTGATCAACGTGCCGTCGAGCGAGTTCAAGCCCGCCGAGGGCCGGGAGAACTGGCACGTCAACGGGATCGTCGCGTACTCGAAGGTCTGCACGCACGTCGGCTGCCCGGCGGCCCTGTACGAGCAGACGACGCACCACATCCTGTGCCCGTGCCACCAGTCGACCTTCGACGCGACGGACGCCGCCAAGGTGATCTTCGGCCCGGCCGCCCGCCCGCTGCCGCAGCTGCCGCTGAGCGTCGAGGACGGGTACATCGTTGCGACGAGCGACTTCCCCGAGCCCGTCGGCCCGAGCTTCTGGGAGCGCGGATGAGCGACACGACGGCTCCGAAGGCGATCGAGGGCTCGCTCGGCTTCATCGACGAGCGCCTCGGTTCCACGAGCTTCTTCAGGCGCAACGTCAAGAAGGTCTTCCCGGACCACTGGTCGTTCATGCTGGGCGAGATCGCGCTGTACTCCTTCGTGATCCTGCTGCTGACCGGGACCTTCCTGACGCTCTGGTTCAAGCCGAGCATGGTCGAGGTCGTCTACCACGGCTCGTACGAGCAGCTCCAGGGCGTCAAGATGTCCGAGGCGTACGCCTCGACGCTGCACATCAGCTTCGACGTCCGCGGCGGCCTGCTCATGCGGCAGATCCACCACTGGGCCGCGATCCTGTTCATGGCGTCGATCCTGGCGCACATGCTGCGGGTGTTCTTCACCGGCGCCTACCGCAAGCCGCGCGAGCTGAACTGGCTGATCGGCATCACCATGTTCATCCTGGGCATGCTCGAGGGCCTGTTCGGGTACTCGCTGCCGGACGACCTGCTGTCCGGCACCGGCCTGCGGATCACGCAGGGCGTCCTCGAGGCGATCCCGCTGGTCGGCACCTACGGGTACATGTTCCTGTTCGGCGGCGAGTTCCCGGGCACGGACATCGTCCCGCGGCTGTACATGCTGCACATCCTGCTGATCCCGGGCATCATCCTCGCCCTGGTGACCGCCCACATGATGATCATGTGGCATCAGAAGCACACCTCGATGCCGGTCAAGCACCAGACCGAGAAGCAGGTGTACGGCTACCCGTTCTACCCGGTCTTCATGGCCAAGACGGGCGCCTACTTCCTGTTCACGTTCGGTGTGCTGGCCCTGATGGGGGCGTTCTTCCAGATCAACCCGATCTGGCTGTTCGGCCCGTACGATCCGGGAGCGATCTCCGCCGGGTCGCAGCCCGACTGGTACATGGGCGTCCTGGAAGGCTCGCTGCGGCTCATGCCGGGGTGGGAGACCACCCTCTGGGGCCACACGATCAGCTGGAACGTCCTGGTCCCGGCGCTGCTGCCGCTCGGCATCGTGTTCGGCGGCGCGATGGCGTGGCCGTTCCTGGAGCAGTGGGTGACCGGCGACCGCCGGATCCACCACGTGAACGACCGTCCGCGCAACGCCCCGGTCCGCACCGGGATCGGCATGGCGGCCGTCACGTTCTACGGGCTGTTCTGGCTGGCCGGCGCGAACGACGTCATCGCGGAGAAGTTCCACGTGTCGCTGTTCGCCACGACGTGGTTCTTCCGGGTCGCGATCTTCGTCGGGCCGGTGATCGCCTACATCGTCACGAAGCGGATCTGCCTCGGCCTGCAGCGCAGGGACGCCGACACCCTCGGGCACGGCGTGGAGAGCGGCATCATCACGATGTCGCCCGAGGGCAAGTTCGCCGAGCGGCACGAGCCCGCCAAGGACGAGGAGCGCGCCAAGCTCCTCGCCAAGGAGAGCGCCCGCCCGCCGGCTCCGACGAAGGACGCGCAGGGCATCCCGGCGCCGTCCGCCAAGGGACCGGTCGGGCACCTGCGGGCCCGCCTCAACCGGGCGTGGAACATCGACGACATTCCCGTCGAGGAGCACGCCCACGGGGAACACGGTCACGAGGAGAACGGCCACGGCGGTCACGCCGAGGTCGGGAGCGCCGAGGGGACCGAGGGCTCCAAGGGGCTCCGCGGCTGACCCGCCGCGGCGTTCACGGCCGAGGGCCCGTCACCGGACGACCGGTGGCGGGCCCTTCGCCGTCCGCCGGTCCACCCGTCCGCCGGTGCGTCCGTGCCCGCGGGTGCCCGTCCGGTGACGTGCGCGGACCCGGTTCTCCCTATCCTTGGCTGCGATGACCAAGACGCTCGTCGTGACCAACGACTTCCCGCCCCGCTCCGGCGGCATCCAGGCGTTCGTGCACGCGCTGGCGCTGCGCCGCCCGCCCGGTTCGGTGGTGGTGTACGCGCCCGCCTGGGAGGGCGCCGCCCGCTTCGACGCCGAGCAGCCGTTCCCCGTCGTCCGGCACCCGGGCTCGCTGATGCTGCCGGAACCGGGGGTGCTGCGGCGGGCGGCGGACCTGCTGCGCGCCGAGGACTGCGACTCGGTCCTGTTCGGCGCGGCGGCGCCGCTCGGGCTGCTCGCCCCGGCGCTGCGGCGGCGCGGCGCGCGGCGGCTGGTCGGCCTCACGCACGGGCACGAGGCCGGCTGGGCGGCGCTGCCCGTCGCGCGGACCCTGCTCGGCCGGATCGGCGACGGCGTCGACGTCCTCACGTACCTGGGGGAGTACACGCGCTCCCGGATGGCGCGGGCGCTGAGCCCGGCCGCCGCGGCGCGGATGGCGCACCTCGCCCCGGGCGTGGACGAGAAGGAGTTCCGGGCGGGCGCGGGCGGCGCGGACGTCCGCGCCCGGTACGGGCTCGCCGGCCGGCCGGTGGCGGTGTGCGTGTCGCGGCTCGTGCCGCGCAAGGGGCAGGACGCGCTCGTCCACGCCTGGCCGCGGGTGCTGCGGCGGGTACCGGACGCGGCGCTGCTGCTGGTGGGCGGCGGCCCGTACCGCGCCGAGCTGGAGCGGCTGGCGGCGTCGCTCGGGGTGTCCGGGTCGGTGTTCTTCACCGGGAACGTGCCCTGGGAGGAACTGCCCGCGCACTTCGACGCCGGGGACGTTTTCGCGATGCCGTGCCGCACCCGCCGCCGCGGCCTGGACGTCGAGGGGCTCGGCATCGTGTACCTGGAGGCGTCGGCGACCGGGCTGCCGGTCGTGGCGGGCGACTCGGGCGGCGCGCCCGACGCCGTCCTGGACGGGGAGACGGGCGTGGTGGTCCCGGGACGGTCGGTGGCGCGCGTCGCCGCCGCCGTCGCGGACCTGCTCGCCGACCCCGCGCGCGCCCGCGCGATGGGGCAGGCCGGGCGGGCGTGGGTCGAGCGGGAGTGGCGCTGGGAGATCCAGGCGGCGCGGCTGGGAACGCTGCTCGACGGCTGAGGAAATAGCGCCCCCGGGCGCGTACCGCGTCCGGTCCCCGGGTGACAGGATGCCTGCTATGGAGAACGCGCACGTCGAGGACGCATGGGTCCGGGTTCCGGGGGCGGCCGCCCGGTGGCTGGAGCAACTCGATCCGGAGCACGGGTACAGCGGGTTCCAGCCGCCGCGCCGTCCCGACGCGGCGTGGGTGCTGCACGCGATGTACGCGTGGGACGAGGGGCTCGTCACCACGACGCACGACGACCTCCACAAGTCGGTGGCGGAGGCCGGGCTGACCGGGACGCCGCGGCTGCCGGAGCCGGCGGGCGACGTCAGCGAGCTGCTGCAGGGCTCGATCGTCACCGGCACCGACCTCGGCCGCACGGGGCATCCGGGGGCCGGGTGGCGGCGGCTGCGGTGGCGGGAGCTGGCGCGCGGCTTCGGGGAGCCGGTCGTCCCGGAGGGGCGGCTGCCGGGGAACCGGTGCCTGCGGCAGGCGCATCCGGCGGGCAGCTGGTCGGCGGCGATCCGGCCGCCCGCCGAGGGATGCCTGGACCGGGAGAGCTGGCAGCGGCTGATCGGGGTGCTGCTGCGGTACACCGTGTCGGGCGCCGACACCCGCTGCCTGGCGTACTACTGCCCGCTCGTGACGAACGAGTGGGAGGAGGACACGGTGCTCGTCGGGCGGCTCGGTGACGCGGGCCCGCTGTACGACCACCCGGCGATGAACAGCTGCCCGTCGAACCTGTGGCCGGAGGACCGGTCGTGGATCGTGTACTGCGACTGGGACCTGTGGGGGACGAAGATCGTGGGCCCGGCCGCGCTGGTCGACGCGGTGCTGGCCGACCCCGAGCTGGAGGGCGTCCGCCTGCCCTGGACGGGCTGAGGCGGGGTCACGCGGGTCCGCGGCGGGACGCGGCGACCAGCAGGGCCCCGGCGGCGAGCAGGGCGGCGAGGACGAGCCCGAGCGCGCGCAGCCCGTGCCCGGTCAGCGCGGCCGCGAGCTGCGGTCCGAGGCTCGCGCCGGCGAACAGCAGCGCGCTGTGCAGCGAGACGGCCGATGCCCGCGCGGCACCGGCCCGCGCGACGACGATGTCGATGAGGCCGGGGGCGGCGACGGCGGTGCCCGCGGTGACGAGCATCAGCAGCAGCGCGAGCCCGAGCGTCCCCGGTTCGAGCAGGCCGACGAGCGCGACGCTGGCCGCCGACAGGGCGAGCGCGGCGGCGGCCCGCGCGGGTCCGGGGACGCGGGCGAGCCGGGCGGTGAGGAACGGGATCGCGAGGATGACGGGCAGCGCGCTCGCGCGCAGCTCCAGCAGCCCGTCCGTCCCGGTGAGCTGGAGGCCGGTGTAGATCGCGACGAACGGGCCGAGGACGACGGGGACGGCGAGGAACAGCGGCCACAGCCCCGGGGTGACCAGGAGCCGCGGCATGGCGCGGTAGGCGGCGCGGGGGGACGCCCCGCCGGACGGGCCGTCCGGCAGCAGGACGCGCGCGAGCACGGCGGCCGCGGCGGCGAACGCGACGGCGCCGGCGAGGAAGAACGACCGCCAGCCGAACGCGGCGGCGAGGCCCTGCGCGGTGAGCTGGCCGACGACGGCGGCGGCGAGGAACCCGGTGGTCATCGCGGTGACGGTGGTGAGCCTGCGGTGCGGCGCGACGCGCTCGCCGACGTAGGCCATCGCGACGGGCGGGAACGCGCCGATCGTGACGCCCTGCGCGACGCGCAGCACGATGCCGATCTCGGGGGAGGGCGCGGCGGCGACGAGCGCGGTGGTGACGGCGGTGGCCGCGACGCCGCCGACCATGACGCGGCGGCGGCCGAGCCGGTCCGACAGGGGGCCGAACAGCAGGAACCCGGCGGCGTACCCGAAGCCGAACACGCTGACGAGCCAGGTGAGGGACGCGGGGTCGGTGTTCCAGCCGGGCGCGGCGCGGCCGAGCAGCGGGATCATCCCGTAAAGCTGGCTCGTGGCGAGCAGCGCGGTGGCCGCGAGGACGGCCGCGGTGGGCCCGAAAGGCGCGTGGCCGGCAGCGGCCGCGGGCGCCGCGGAGCGCCCGGCGGGCGGGGGCGTGGCGGCCGGTGAGGGGCGGGCTCTCGTGGCGCGGAGGTTCATGCCCCGGGACGCTAGCCAACCAACCGGTTGGATGTCAACCAACCGGTTGGTGTCGGAGTTCGGTACGATGCGCGCATGCCGAGGAACCCCGCGACCACCACCCGGGACGCCCTGCTCGCCGCCGCCCGCGAGGAGTTCGCCGAGCACGGCATCGCCGGCGCGCGCGTCGACCGCATCGCCGCCCGCGCGGGCGTCAACAAGGAGCGGATCTATGGCCACTTCGGGAACAAGGAGAAGCTGTTCGACGCGGTCATCAAGGACGCGCTCGACGAGTTCGCCGCGGTGAACACCGTGCTCGAGGACGACCCCGTCGCGTACGTCGGCGAGGCGTTCGACCGCTACCGCGAGCACCCCGACCTGCTGCGGCTGCTGATGTGGGAGGCGCTGCACCACCGGTCCGCCGCCCTGCCCGACCAGTCCTGGCGGGCGGAGCGCTGCGGCCGGAAGGTGCGGTCGCTCGCGGCGCGGCTCGGGGAGGAGCCGTCCCCCGACGTGGGGCGCGCGGTGCTCTCCCTGCTCGGGCTCGCCATGATGCCGCTGGCGATGCCGCAGCTCGCCGAGCTGCTCGGCGCGAAGATGGACACGCCCGAGTCGGTCGCGGCGATGCGCGAGCACGTCATGGGCTTCGCCCGCGCGGCGCTGGAGGGCCGCGCGTCCGCGAGCGGGTGATCCGCCCGCCGGGCCCGCGCGCGTCCCGCCGTAGGATCGCGTCATGGACGTAGTGATCGCGGGCGGGCACGGGCAGATCGCGTTGCGGCTGTCCCGGCTGCTCGCCGCACGGGGGGACAGGGTCCGGGGGCTCATCCGCAACCCGGACCACGCGGACGACCTGCGGGAGGCCGGGGCGGAGCCGGTCGTGCTCGACCTCGAGTCGGCGACCGTGGACGAGGTGGCGGGCGCGCTCGCCGGCGCGGACGCCGTCGTGTTCGCCGCCGGGGCCGGGCCGGGCAGCGGGGCGGCGCGCAAGGACACCGTCGACCGGGCCGCCTCGGTGCTCGCGGCGGACGCGGCGGAGCGGGCCGGGGTCCGCGACTTCCTGCAGATCTCGGCGATGGGCGCGGGCGAGCGGACCGACCCGTCCCGCGGCGAGGTGTGGGCCGCCTACGTGAAGGCCAAGGGCGAGGCGGAGGACGACCTGCGCGCGCGGGACGCCCTCGACTGGCTCGTCCTGCGCCCGGGCCGCCTCACCGACGACCCGGGCACCGGGCTCGTGCGGCTGGAGGAGCCGCCGATCGGCCACGACGCCGTCACCCGCGACGACGTCGCCGCCGTCCTGGTGGCGCTGCTCGACGAGCCGCGGGTGCGGCGCCGCACCCTGGACCTGCTGAACGGCGGGACGCCGGTCGCCGACGCCGTCGCCGACCTGTGCGGGACGGCGTAGGCGCCGGCGGCCGGTCCGGGCGGGTCAGGCGGTGTAGAGGGCGTCGATCTCGCCGGAGAAGTCCTTCATCACCACGTTGCGCTTCACCTTGAGGCTCGGGGTGAGGTGCCCCGCCTCCTCGGTGAAGTCCACGCCGAGCACCACGTGCTTCTTGATCGCCTCGGCGTGGCTGACCGCCTTGTTGGCCTCGGCGACCGCGGCGTCGATCTCGGCGACGAGCTCGGGGTCGCGGCGCAGCTCGTCCACGGTCATCGCGGCCGGCTTGCCGTGCCGCTCCTTCCACGGGCCGAGCGCCTCCTCGTCCAGGGTGATCAGCGCGCTGATGAACTTGCGGCCGTCCCCGACGACCAGGCACTGGCTGATCAGCGGGTGGGCGCGCAGCCGGTCCTCCAGCGGGGCGGGCGCGACGTTCTTGCCCGCGGCGGTGACCAGGATCTCCTTCTTCCGGCCGGTGATCTTCAGGAAGCCGTCGTCGTCGAGGGAGCCGAGGTCGCCGGTGTGGAGCCAGCCGTCCTCCAGGGACTCCTTCGTGGCGGACTCGTTGTTCCAGTAGCCGCGCATGACGTTGACGCCGCGGAACAGGACCTCGCCGTCCTCGGCGATGCGGACGTCCACGCCCGGGATGGGCTGCCCGACGGTGCCGATCTTGATGGCGCTGGGCCGGTTCACCGCCGCCGGCGCGGTGGTCTCGGTGAGCCCGTAGCCCTCGAGGATCGTGATGCCGACGCCCCGGAAGAAGTGGCCGAGCCGCTCGCCGAGCGCGGCGCCGCCGGACACCGCGTACTGCACCCGCCCGCCGACGGCCGCGCGCAGCTTGCCGTAGACGAGCACGTTGAACACCGCGTGCCTCGCCTTCAGCCCGAGGCCCGGCCGGCCGCCGTCCAGCGCCCGGCTGTAGGCGATCGCGGTGTCGGCCGCCGCCTTGAAGATCTTCCCCTTGCCCTCGGCGATGGCCTTCTGCTCGGCGCCGTTGTAGACCTTCTCGAACACGCGCGGGACGGCCAGCAGGAACGTCGGCCGGAACGAGGCGAGGTCGGGCAGCAGGTTCGGGATGTCGCTGTGCCCGAGGACGATCCCGCCCTCGATGCTCGCGACCTCGATCAGCCGCGCGAACACGTGCGCGAGCGGCAGGAACAGCAGCGTGGCGCTGCCGTCCACCGTGACCTCGGAGATCGCGCCCTGCACGGCGTTGCGGGCGGTCAGCACCAGGTTCCCGTGGGTGATCTCGCAGCCCTTCGGGCGCCCGGTGGTGCCGGAGGTGTAGACGAGCGTGGCGACGTCCGCCGCGCCGCGCGAGCGCCGCCGCTCGACCGCCGCGTCCTCGCCGACGTCCCGGCCCAGCCCGGTGACCTCGGCGACGGCGCCCGCGTCGATGCCCCAGACGTGCGCGAGGTCCGGGAGCCCGCCCCGGACCTGCTCGATCGACGCGATGTGCGCGTCCGTCTCGGCGAACACGGCTTTGGCGCCGGAGTCGCCGAGGATCCACTCGATCTGCTCGGCGGAGGACGTCTCGTAGATCGGCACGGCGACGGCGCCCGCCGCCCAGATGCCGTAGTCGAGGACGGTCCACTCGTACCGCGTCTTCGACAGCAGGCCGATCCGGTCGCCGGGCTCGATCCCGGCCGCGATCAGGCCCTTCGCGACGCCCGTCACCTCGGCGGCGAACTCGGCGGCGGTGACGGCGCGCCACGCGTCGCCGCTCTTGCGGCGCAGCACGATGGTCCCGGGGGACTCGGCCGCCCGGCTGAACGGCGCGTCGGTCAGGTTGGCAGAGTCGGGGACCTCCACCATCGCGGGGACGCTGAACTCGCGCACGGCCTGCTCCTCGATCGATCTCCGGTAGTGCGGGGAAACCGTCCGGCTTCTCCGGAACGGCATGATACCCACGGGTAGCAAAGGTGGTCGCCCGGTGCGCACGCGGGCCGGTCAACGGACGGCAAAGAGCGCCGCCGCCCCGTGGCGCCGCGGGCCGGTTCCTCTACGCTTGGTCGCGTCTCACACGAACCTGGCCGGGGGAGCCGCATGCCGCTGCTCGAAGTGATCGCGCTGACCGCCGCCGACGCGCGCGCCGCGCAGGAGGGCGGGGCCGACCGGCTCGAGGTCGTCGCCGACATGGCCGCGGACGGCCTGACGCCCGACCCGGACGTGCTCGCCGCGATCCGGGACGCCACCGACCTGCCGCTGCGCGTGATGCTGCGCGCCAACGCCGGGTTCCGGACGACCGGCGCCGAGCTGGACCGGCTCCGGCACGCCGCCGCCGGGCTCGCCGAGGCGGGCGCGGACGGCTTCGTCCTCGGCTTCCTCGACTCGTTCGGCCACATCGACGCCGCCGCGACCGAGAAGCTCGCCGCGGCCGCGGGTCCGCTGCCCTGGACGTTCCACCGCGCCCTCGACCACGCGGCCGACCCGGCGCAGGCGTGGCGGGCCGTCCGCGGCTTCGGCGGCGGGCTCGACACCGTCCTGACCGCCGGTTCGGCGCGCGGCGTCGACGCGGGCGTGGACGTGCTGGTCCGGCGCGCCGCCGAGGACGCCGCCGCGGCCGGGCTGATCATGGCGGGCGGCGGGCTGCGCCGCAAGCACGTCGCGGTGCTCGGGGCCGCGGGCGTCCGGTCGTTCCACGTCGGCACGGCCGTCCGTCCGGACGGCTCCTGGGACGCGCCCGTCGACGCGGCGCTGGTCGCCGAGTGGCGCGCGCTGGTCGCCGCGGCGGCCGGCGGCCTGTAGCCGCGGACCCTTTCTGCCGTATTCCGGCCCCCTCCCAGGTGTACACGAGGACCGGATCAGGAGCCTTGTTCCGCGTCGCGTCGCGGGCCCGGCAGTGATCGGCGGGCATGAGGGTGTGGCAGGCGGCGGTTCAGCCGGTGGGCGGCTCGATCCACTCGGCGCGGCCGGCAGCCGCCTGCCGGGCGAGCGAGGAGGATCGCCACGGTCACGGGGAGGGTTCCGAGCCCGGCGGCCATCGGTCCCATGCCGAGCACGCTCTGCATGTAGAACATGCTGAAGGTCGAGGCGGCCATGGCCGCCGCGGCGCTCAGCAGGCACAGCAGGTCGCCGCAGCCCACGTTCGCCTCCCGCGGCATCGGCAGGCGCACCAACGGTTCGCCGGCTCGGAGCTCGACCCGGACGAACATCGCCGGCAGGACGAGACCGGTGTGCGCGGGGTGCGGCTCCCCGGTCTCGCGGGCCAGGCCGCCGGGGGGCGGGGCGCGACCGTCCCGGGGAGCGGGCCGGGGGTGTGTTCCGTGACGGTTCGCCCCATTAGAGTCGGTTCATGAGGATCCATGTGGTGAGCGACGTCCATGGCCGCGCGGAGGCACTGCGGAGCGCGGCGGACGGCGCGGACGCCCTCATCTGCCTGGGCGACCTCATCCTTTTCATCGACTACTCCGACCACGCCCAGGGCATCTTCGCCGACCTGTTCGGCCGCGCCAACGCCGGCCGTTTCATCGAGCTGCGCACGCAGAAGCGGTTCGACGAGGCGCGCGCGTTCTCCCGCGACCTGTGGGCGTCCCTGGAGGGGGACGCGTGGCCGCACATCGAACGGGCCGTCGACCGCCAGTACGCGGAGCTGTTCGCGGCGATGCCCACCCCCGCCTACCTGACCTACGGGAACGTGGACGTCCCGCGCATGTGGGGCCCGCACCTGCGCGAGGGGCACCGGGTCCTGGACGGCGAGACCGCGGAGATCGGCGGCCTGCGGTTCGGGTTCGTCGGCGGCGGGCTGCGCACCGAGTACCGCACGCCCTACGAGCTGGACGACGAGACGTTCGCGGCGAAGGTCGAGGCCGTCGGCGAGGTCGACGTGCTGTGCTGCCACATCCCGCCGGCCGTGCCCGACCTGCTGTACGACACGGTGGCGCGCCGGTTCGAGCGGGGCAGCGAGGCGATCCTGGAGGCGATCCACCGGACGCGGCCGCGGTACGTCCTCTTCGGGCACGTGCACCAGCCCCTCGCGTCCCGCGTCCGTATCGGACGGACCGAATGCGTGAACGTGGGCCATTTCCGTGCGCGCGGCGTGCCGTACGTCCTGACGGTGTGAAGGATACTGGCGGGGGCGTCCACGCGAGGTTCACGCGCCGTCCACGCACCGTCCACCCGAGTCCACGCAGAGCCGGAAGGGAAACGCAGATGGCGGACCGCACGAGTTCCTCCCTCGCCGTCCAGGCGGGCAAGGCCGAGATCATGGCGGTGATCGCCGATCTGGAGGCGTATCCGGAGTGGGCGAGCGGCGTGCGGGAGTTCACGGTGCAGGAGACGGGCGCGGACGGCCGCGCGGCGCGGGCCCGGCTGACGTTCGACGGCGGCCCGTTCAGCGACACCGTCGGCCTCGTCTACACCTGGGAGGGCGACGACCGGGTGACGTGGCGGCTGGCGGAGAAGGGGACGGTCGTGACCGGACTCGACGGCGCCTACACCCTCGCGGACGACGCGGGCGGCACCCGCGTCACCTACGACCTGACCCTGGACGTGCGGGTGCGGGTGCCCGGGATGGTGAAGCGCAAGGCCGAGAAGCGCATCGTCGACACCGCGCTCAAGGGCCTCAAGAGCCGGGTGGAGGGCTGAACCGGATGCCCTGCCGCGCGACGACGGATGGATGATGGAGTCATGAGCGACCAGCCGGGCGACATCCTGGACGAGGCGGGCCGGGTCTTCGACGCGCTGCTGCGGCGCGCGTCCCGCGCCGGGATCTCCGGCGCCCCCCGGCGACCGGACGACCGTGACGGCCCCGGGGCGAGCGGGCCCGGGGGCGAGGCCGGGAACGCGGACGGCGACGTGTGGGCGGCCGCGACCGCCGAGCCGCCGCGCGCCGAACGGGCGGGTGCCGAGGGCGCCGCCCGCGGGCACGGCGGCGCGGGGGAGCCCCGCATCGCCACCGGCGCGCCCGAATGCCTCGACTGCCCGGTCTGCCGGGCGATCGCGATCAAACGCGACGCGGGCGGCGACGTGGCCCGCCACCTGCGGGACGCCGGCGAGTCGCTGCTGGCGGCCGCCCTCGACGTGCTCGCCGCCGCCGACCGCGCCCGGGACGGGCGCCCGCGCGGCGGCGGGGCCGACCCCGGTACGTACCGGAAGCGGTCACGCCAGGAGTCGGCGGACCGCCCGGCGGGTACCTCTGATCGGTCGGGCGCCCGGCGCGACCGTCCGGAGGGCGACGCGTGGTCGGCCGCCACCGGCGGCTCCGGCGACTGACGTGCAGTGCGGGACGCGCCCCGTGCGGGGACGCGTGAAGAGGAGGATGCGTACATGGCCCTGACCATCGGCGTGGATGTGGGCGGCACGAAGGTGGCCGCGGGGGTCGTCGACGACCGTGGAACGATCCTGGAGAAGGTCCGGCGGCCGACGCCCTCGACCAACCCCAAGGAGACCGCCGAGGTCATCGCCGAGGTCGTCGAGCTGCTGAAGGGCAAGTACGCGGACGTCACGGCGGTCGGCCTCGGCACCGCGGGGTTCGTCGACGAGACCCGCTCGACCGTGCTGTTCGCGCCGAACCTCGCCTGGCGGGACGAGCCGATCAAGAAGAAGGTGGAGAGCCTCGTCGGGCTCCCGGTCGTGGTGGAGAACGACGGCAACGCCACCGCCTGGGGCGAGGCCCGGTTCGGCGCCGGGCGCGGCGAGGACCACCTCGTCCTCATCACGCTCGGCACCGGCATCGGCGGCGGCGTCGTGCTGAACGGCGAGCTGTACCGCGGCCGGTTCGGCATCGGCGCCGAGGTCGGCCACTTCCGGGTGGTGCCGGACGGGCGGCGCTGCGGCTGCGGCAACCGCGGCTGCTGGGAGCAGTACGCCAGCGGCAACGCGCTCGTCCACGAGGCCCGCGACCTGGCGCGGGTGGCGCCGGCGATGGCGGGACGGCTGCTGGAGCTGGGCGGCGGCACCCCGGGGGGGATCCGCGGGCCCGAGGTGACGCAGGCGGCGCGGGAGGGCGACCCGGCGGCGCTGGAGTGCTTCCGGACGGTCGCGCAGTGGGCGGGGCAGGGCCTGGCCGACCTCAGCGCCGTCCTCGACCCGGGCGCGTTCATCATCGGCGGCGGCCTGTCGGACGCCGGGGACCTGCTGCTCGACCCGATCCGGGTGTCGTTCGGGGAGGCGCTGACGGGACGCGGCCACCGCCCGCTGCCCGATGTCCGCATCGCCGAGCTGGGGTCGGCCGCCGGGATCGTCGGCGCCGCCGACCTCGCCCGGGTCCCCGCCCCCACCCTGTGACGCGCCCGTGACGCGCGTCGGGACCGGCGGCCCGGGCCGGTGACGCCGCTGCGCGTGATGAGCTACAACGTCCGGTCGCTGCGCGACGACCCGGCGGCGGTGGCGCGGGTCGTCCGCGCGGTCGGGCCGGACGTGCTGTGCCTGCAGGAGGTTCCGCGGTTCTGGGGATGGCGCGGCAAGCGGCGGCGGCTGGCCCGCGACTGCGGGACGGCCGTCGCGGCGGGCCGCCGGGCGTGCGGGCTCGCGGTGTTCGCGGCCCCGCACGTCCGCCGCGCGGCCCGCGAGTTCCATCTGCTCACCCCCGAACCGGACCTGCACCGGCGGGGGCTGGCCGTCGCGGTCCTGGAGGTCGGCGGTGCCCGGCTCGTCGCGGCGTCCGCGCATCTCGACCTGGCGGCGGAGCCGCGCCGCCGGCACGTCCGGGAGATCCTGGACCTGCTGGACCGGGCGCGCGAGCGGTACGCGGCGCCGGTGGTGCTGGCGGGGGACGTCAACGAGGAGCCCGGCGGCCCCGCCTGGTCGCTGCTGGCGGACCGCCTGCGGGACGGCCACGCGGTCGCCCCGGCGGGGGAGGCGGCGACGTTCTCCGCCCGGAACCCCCGCAGGCGCATCGACGGGATCTTCGCCGACCCGGACGTCGAGATCGCCGGCTGCGGGGTTCCCGGCGCCGGCACGGCCCCCGCCGCGGACTTCGCCGCCGCCACCGACCACCGCCCCGTGGTGGCCGATCTGCGCCTGCCCTGACTTACCGCCGGGCCACAAATGATTAACGTGTGAATTCGCCCGCACGAACGTGCTTTGCCGCCCGCCCGAAATGCATGACCGCAGGCAGCGGCCTTGATCGGCCGGTCATCGTGCGCGCCGGAATTCCCTGCGCGCGCGTCCCGCGCCGACGAGTCCGCCGGTCGTCGCCAGGACGGGCGAATCCGTACATAATGCATTTCCGAAATGCGGTGTTGACGCAATTCATCGGGTCGTTACCGTGAAACGTGCCCCCGACGAATCCGGAGGTTCCCCATGGAACGGTCCCCGGTGCCCTTCCCCGTCCATCGCGACGACCCCCTCCACCCGCCGGCGGAGTACGCCGCGCTGCTCGACGGGCCGCCGACCCGGGTGCGGACGCCCGACGGAGCCGAGCACTGGATGGTGTCGCGGCTCGCCGACGTGCGGGCCGTCCTGGCGGATCCCCGGTTCAGCGCCGACGACACGCACCCGAACTTCCCGAACCTGCTGCCGCTGCCCACGGTGCCGGGCGCGCTGTCGTTCCTGCGGATGGACGACCCGGAGCACGCGCGGCTGCGCCGCACGCTGACCGCGGAGTTCACGGTCCGGCGCGTCGGGCGGATGCGCCCGGAGATCACCGAGACCGTCGACGCGCTGCTGGACGAGATGGCCGGGCAGGGCCCGCCCGCCGATCTCGTCGCGGCGTTCGCGCTGCCGCTGCCGTCCCTGGTCATCTGCCGGCTCCTCGGCGTGCCCTACGCCGATCACGACTTCTTCCAGGAGCGCAGCGCGGAGTCCCTCCGGCTGGACGTCACCCGCGACGAGGCGCTCGCGGCGTTCGCCGAACTCGCCGCCTACCTGGACGGGCTCGTCGCCGACAAGGAGCGCGAACCGACCGACGACCTGCTGGGACGGGTCGCCCGGCGGGTCCGCTCCGGGGAGCTCGGGCACGAGGAGGCGGTCGCGATGGCGCGGCTGCTGCTGCTCGCCGGGCACGAGACGACCGCGAACATGATCGGCCTCGGCACGTACGCGCTGCTGCGGCACCCGGACGAGCTCGCCCGGCTGCGCGCGGACCCCGCGCTCGTCCGTCCCGCGGTGGAGGAGCTGCTGCGGTACCTGACGATCGTGCACCGCGGGACGCAGCGCGTGGCCCGCGAACCCGTCGAGGTGGGCGGCGTGACGATCGGGGCGGGGGAGGGCGTCGTGGTCGCGCTGGCGGCCGCCGACCGCGACCCGGGCGCGTTCGCCGAACCCGGCGCCTTCGACCCGTCCCGCCCGCCGGGCCACCACGTCGCGTTCGGCTTCGGCGCGCACCAGTGCATCGGCCAGACCCTCGCCCGCCTCGAGATGGAGATCGCGTTCGCCCGGATGCTCGAGCGCCTGCCGGGCCTCGCCCTCGCCTGCGCGCCGGAGGACGTCGTGTTCCGCGACTCCGTCGTGTACGGGGTGGAGACCCTGCCGGTGACCTGGTCAGGGGAGACGTCGGGGGAGACGTCGGTGGAGACGTCGGGGGGGACGCCGTGAAGGGGACGGCCGCGGGACGCCTGAGCATCGACCGGGACGCCTGCCGCGGCGCGGGCCAGTGCGCCTACAACGCCCCGGACCTGTTCGACCAGGACGAGGACGAGGGGCTGGTGGTGCTGCTGAACGCCGAGCCGTCGGCGGCGCAGCTCCCGGCCGCGCGCCGCGCCGCCGGCGCGTGCCCGAACCGCGTGATCGTCCTGTCCGAGCCGGGGTGACGGGCCCCGGCCGGGGCTAGACGACGGCGCCGTCGTCGCCGTCGCGGGGCTCGTCGCCCATCCGCAGGACGAGTGTGACGAAGCCGCCGATGAACGCCGCGACGGCGAGGAACGCGGCCCAGCCGGGGACCTCCCAGTCGAGGATGACGGTGACCAGCAGGTAGACGGGCCCGCCGACCAGCGCGACCCACGCGCCCTTGGTGAGCGGGTCGGCGGCGGGCAGCGGCGGGGGCGGCGGCGGGACGTAGTGCCCGTCCTCGTCCTCCGCCGGGAACTCGGGTTCCGCGGCCGGCTTGATCACCCGGGCGCGCGGCAGCCGGCCGGTGCGGTCGTCGCCCTCGGCGGGCGGCTCCGGCGGCTCGTCGATGTTCTCCTGGTCGGGCCAGGGCACCTCGTCGCCCTCGGGGACGGCGTCGAACCCGGCGACGATCTCGGCCCAGATGGCGTCCTCGTCGCGTTCGGCGGTCCCGGCGGGGGAGGCGTCGGCGGGCCCGTCCGGGCCGTCGGACGCGCCGGGCCCGGGCCGGTCGGCGTCGGCGCGGCCGCCGTCCGGACGGTCGGTGTCCTTGAGCCCCCTGTCGGTGCGGCCCTTGTCGGTGCGCCCCGTGTCGGTGCGGCCCGTGTCGGTGTGGCCGGGGTCGGCGAGCGCGGCGTCGGTGCGATCGGCGTCGGGGTCGGAGCCGCGCACGCCCGCGTCGCGCAGCCGCGCGAGGTGGACCCGCAGGATCCCCTCGGCGGCGGGCTTCATCTCGACGTCCACGTACAGCCGGTCGAGGACGTCGTCGTCGGCGCGGCCGGACGCGTCCGCGGCGGGCGGCGGCCCGTCGGGCGCCGCGGCGGCGAGACCCGGGTCGTCGGCCGCGCCCGGCCCGCCGGCGGCCGGGACGGCGTAGGCGGCCACGCCCGCGTCCCGGAGCGCCGTCAGCATCGCGTCGGCGAGGTGCGGGGCGAGATCGACCAGCGGGGCGTAGGTGTCGGCCGACAGGCCGTTGCCACGGCGATTCACGGGGCCGGCTCCTTCGGTTCCGGCGTGACCGGCAGCACCGGCATGGCGGCCTCCGCTCCCCCATCGACAGGTGCGTCCGGCGGCGCCCGCACGCGGCGGCGCCCCCGGACACGTTGAAACGTGTGTCCCACGGTATTCGCTGCGCCGCGCGGGACAAGCCCCCGGGCGCACCCGAATTGAGATTACGTAGAGAGACTACGGCCATCCGACGGCGCGGCGCGCCGCACCGGCGCTACCGGGACGGCCGGGTGGGCGGCACGGGGGCGGGATGCGAAGATAGCCCATCATCTTCCCCCCGCGCCGGGGTACTCGGCTCGCACACCGCATGCACGCGCGGTAAAGAAAGGGTGTCGGCATGCTCTGGTTCTGGATCCTGCTGAGGATCGTCCTCTCGCCCATCATGTACCTGCTGTGGCGGCCGCGGAACCAGGGGATGCGCAACGTGCCGAAGCGCGGGCCCGCGCTGATGGTGAGCAACCACCTCTCGTTCGCCGACCACTTCTTCGGGCCGCTGCCGCTGATGCGTCCGATCTTCTTCATCGGCAAGGGCGAGTACTTCACCGGCACGGGCGTCAAGGGACTGATCAGCAAGGCGTTCTTCACCGGCGTGGGCGTGGTGCCGGTCGACCGGACCGGCGGGTCGGCCGCCGAGGCCGCGCTGCAGACGGGCCTGCGGATCCTGAACGAGGGCAAGCTGCTCGGGATCTACCCGGAGGGCACACGCGCCCCGGACAACCGGCTGTACCGGGGCAAGACGGGGGTGGCCAGGCTGGCGCTGAAGTCCCGCGTCCCGGTGATCCCGATGGCGATGATCAACACGTTCGAGCTGATGCCGCCCGGCAAGCCGCTGCCCCGGCTGGGCGTGCGGCCGGGCGTCCGGTTCGGCGAGCCGCTCGACTTCTCCCGCTACTACGGCCGCGAGGACGACCGGGAGGTGCTGCGCGCGATCACCGACGAGATCATGCAGGCGATCCGGGACCTGTCCGGCCAGGAGTACGTCGACCGGTACGCCGCCGAGGTCAAGGCCGAACTGGCGGGCAAGCCGGTCCGCCCGGTCCGCGACGACGAGGACGACGACGGCGACGACGCCGGGGACGGGCGCGACGACGGAGGGCTGACCGACGGCGGGTGAAGCGGACCGCGGCGGCGGTCTCGGCCTGGAGGCCGCGCTGTGGCGGGCGGTCGCGGTCTACCGGACCGCCGCGCTCGGCTACGCCGCCGTGCTGATCGTCAAGAACGCGGGCGGCTACGCGCATCCGGCCGGCGGCTGGGCCGTCCTCGGGGTCATGACCGGCTGGACGGTCGCCGCCTGGCTGCTGTTCCGCGACCCGCGCCGCCGCGGCCCCGCGCTGCTGGCCGCCGACATGGCCGTCGCGGCGGGCTGCGTGGTCGCGACCGCGTGGGTGGAGACCGTCGAGGGCATCGCGTCCGGGCGCCCGACGCTGCCGGTGTCGTGGGTCGCGGCGGCCGTCCTGTCGTGGGCGGTCGTGGGCGGCCGCCGTGTCGGCATCGCCGCCGCCGGGATCCTCGCGCTGGCCAACCTCCTGGTGCACGTGCTGGCCGGGACGGCCGGCGGCATCGGCGGCCGCACCTTCAACGGGATCGTGCTGCTGGGCCTCGCCGGCCTGGTCGTCGGGCACGTGGTCCGGCTGGCGCGCGAGGCGGAGGCGCGGCTCGCCCGCGCGGTCGAGCTGGAGTCGGCCACCCGCGAGCGGGAGCGGCTCGCCCGCGACATCCACGACTCGGTGCTGCAGGTCCTCGCGATGGTGCGGCGGCGCGGCGCCGGGCTCGACGGCGAGGCGGCCGAGCTGGCCCGGCTGGCGGGGGAGCAGGAGACCGCGCTGCGCGCCCTGATCGGCAGTGCGCCCCGCACCCCGCGCGCGATGGCCGGAACCGGACGTCCGGGGATCGACCCCGCGACAGGGGACGAACTGGACGTTCGGCCGCTCCTGACCGCCCGCACGTCCGGAACCGTCACCGTCTCGACCCCCGCGACGCCCGTCCCGCTGCCCGGGCACGCCGCCCGGGAGCTCGACGCCGCCGTCGCCGCGGCGCTCGACAACGTCGCGCGGCACTGCGGCGACGGCGCCCGCGCCTGGGTGCTGCTGGAGGACGGCGGCGGCGAGGTGATCGTCAGCGTCCGCGACGACGGCCCGGGCATGCCGGACGGACGCCTCGAGCGCGCGGCGGCGGACGGCCGGCTCGGCGTCGCCCAGTCGATCCGCGGGCGCGTCCGCGACCTCGGCGGCACGACGGTGATCACGTCCGCGCCGGGCGAGGGCACCGAGATCGAGATGACCGTCCCGCGCGCCCCGGGGAAGGCGTGAGAGGCTGAGGGGGTGAGCGACGTTCCCCTCAGGGTCATGGTGGTGGACGACCATCCGATGTGGCGGGACGCGGTCGCCCGCGACCTCGCCGAGGCCGGGCACGAGGTCGTCGCGACCGCCGGCGAGGGCCGCACCGCGGTCCGCGTCGCCGCCGCCGCCCGTCCCGAGGTCGCGGTGGTCGACCTGCAGCTCCCCGACATCTCCGGGGTCGAGGTGACGCGGCGGCTGGCCTCCGCCGACCCGCCCGTCCGGGTCCTGGTGCTGTCCGCGAGCGGCGAGCAGGCGGACGTGCTGGAGGCCGTCAAGGCGGGCGCCACCGGCTACCTGCTGAAGTCGGCCGCCCGCGAGGAGTTCCTCGACGCCGTCCGGCGCACCGCCGCGGGCGACGCCGTCTTCACGCCGGGCCTCGCCGGGCTCGTCCTCGGCGAGTTCCGCCGCCTCGCCGCCGCGCCCGCCCGCGACTCCGGCGACGGCGCGCCGCGGCTCACCGAACGCGAGACCGAGGTGCTGCGCCTCGTCGCGAAGGGCCTCACCTACAAGCAGATCGCGCAGCGACTCGTCCTGTCCCACCGCACGGTGCAGAACCACGTGCAGAACACGCTCGGCAAGCTCCAGCTGCACAACCGCGTCGAGCTCGTCCGCTACGCGATCGAGCAGGGCCTCGACGACGACCTCGGCAAGGGCTGAAACCGGCCGCCGCGCGGGCCCGGCGGCACGAGTTGACGTGCGGCGCGGCGCGGGAACTGGTCATGGCGGAGGCACGATGGTCGTATGGCCGCGACGGCGCGCCGCGCGGTGGACGTCCGGCGGACCGGCGGACGCGGCCCGCGGCCGGGCGGCGCGCGTCCGCGCCGCCGCCGACGCGGTTCGCGGCGGACGTGCCCAAGCCGCCCCGCAACGGCTATGGTCTAGACCAATGGCGGCACGCCGGGACGCCCGGCGGACGCCCGTGGACGCACGCGCCGGCATCGAGTCCGGGCACGCGAATCGAGGGAGGAGTCCGGTGGCGGGAGAAGGAGACGGCATGCGGGTCGGAGTGCTGACCGGCGGCGGGGACTGCCCCGGCCTGAACGCGGTGATCCGCGCGGTCGTGCGCAAGGGCGTGCAGGTCTTCGGGTACGAGTTCGTGGGCTTCCGGTCCGGGTGGCGCGGCCCCCTCGAAGGCGACACCGTGGCCCTGGACGTCCAGGCCGTGCGGGGCATCCTGCCGCGCGGCGGCACGATCCTCGGATCGTCCCGCACCAACCCGATCAAGGTCGAGGGCGGCGTCGAGCGGATCAAGGACAACCTCGCCGGGCTCGGCGTGGACGCCCTGATCGCCATCGGCGGCGAGGACACCCTCGGCGTCGCGCGCGAGCTCCACTCGCGCGGCGTGAACGTGGTGGGCGTCCCCAAGACCATCGACAACGACCTGAACGCCACCGACTACACGTTCGGGTTCGACACCGCGGTGAACATCGGGGTGGAGGCCGTCGACCGGCTGCACACCACCGCCGAGAGCCACCACCGCGCGCTGATCTGCGAGGTCATGGGCCGGCACGCGGGCTGGATCGCGCTGCACGTCGGCATGGCCGCCGGCGCCAACGTCATCCTGATCCCCGAGCGGCCGTTCGACATCGACAAGGTCGTCGAGTACGTGGAGAGCCGGTTCAAGACCCGCTACGCGCCGATCATCGTGGTGTCCGAGGGCGCCCACCCGGTCGACGGGCAGATGCAGCTGCAGACCGGCGAGCGCGACGCGTTCGGGCACGTCCGGCTCGGCGGCATCGGGCAGCGGCTCGCCGACGAGATCGAGAAGCGCACCGGCAAGGAGGCCCGCGCCACCGTGCTCGGGCACATCCAGCGCGGCGGCACCCCCAGCGCGTTCGACCGGGTGCTCGCCACCCGCCTCGGCCTGCAGGCCATCGACGCCGTCCGCGACGGCGACTACGGCAAGATGGTCGCGCTGCAGGGCACGGACATCGTCCGGGTCGGCCTCGACGAGGCCACCAAGGAGCTGAAGACCGTCCCGCTGGAGCGGTACGAAGAGGCCGAGGTCTTCTTCGGCTGACGAGAACGACCCTCCTGGCGGGAACACCGATACCAGGTCGCGGCGTTGCGGCTTCTGGGCCACACTGGAGGCCCGCCCCCGTTCGTCCCGCCAGGAGGATCCGCATGACCACGCTCGACGCCGCGCCCGCCGTCGTCCGGGAGCAGTCGCCGGTCGACGGCGAGCCGTGCGTGCTGCTCAAACTGGGCGAGGTCGTCCTCAAGGGCAAGAACCGCGAGCAGTTCGAGCGGCGGCTGGCCGACAACGTCCGCGCCGCCGTCCGCCCCATCGCCCGCGTCGACGTCGTCCGCCGCCACGGCGTGTTCATCGTCCGCACGAAGGACGCCGACGTCCCCACCGTCGACCGTCTCGCGCGGCGCATCGGCGACGTCATGGGCATCGTGTGGGCGCACCGCGCGTGGCGCGTCGGCAAGGACATCGAGAGCGTCGAGCGCGCCGCCCTCGAGCTGATGGACGGGCGCACCGGCTCGTTCGCCGTCCGGTCGCGCCGCCGCGACAAGCGGTTCCCGATGACCTCCACCGAACTCGACCGGCACATCGGCGGGCTCGTCGCGCAGAAGTACGGGCAGCCGGTCAGGCTCAAGGACCCCGAGCACACGCTGTCGATCGAGGTCGACCGCGACGAGGTGTTCGTGTTCTCCGGCGGGCTCCCCGGCCAGGGCGGCCTCCCCGTCGGGATGAGCGGCCGCGCGCTGGTGCTGATGTCCGGCGGCATCGACTCGCCCGTCGCCGCCTACCGGATGATGCGCCGCGGCCTGCGCGTCGACTACCTGCACTTCTCCGGGATGCCGTTCACCGGCCCGGAGTCGATCTACAAGGCGTACGCGCTGGTCCGCGAGCTGGACAAGTTCCAGGGCGGCTCCCGGCTGTTCGTCGTCCCGTTCGGCAAGGCGCAGCAGCAGATCAAGTCGTCCGGCGCGGACCGGCTCGCGGTGATCGCGCAGCGCCGGCTGATGCTGCGCACCGGCGAGGTCCTCGCCCGCCGGCTGCGCGGTTCCGCGCTGATCACGGGGGACGCGCTCGGCCAGGTGTCCAGCCAGACGCTCGCGAACATCACCGCGCTGGACGACGCCGTCGAGCTGCCGATCCTGCGTCCCCTCGTCGGCATGGACAAGATCGAGATCATGGACCAGGCGCGCCGCATCCGCACCCTGTCGATCTCCGAGCTGCCCGACGAGGACTGCTGCACGATGCTCGCGCCGCGCCGCGCCGAGACCCGCGCGAAGATCGACGACCTGCGGCAGATCGAGAAGCGCCTCGACGTCGGCGAGCTCGCCGACCAGCTCGCCGAGTCCGTCCAGGAACACCGCCCGGTCTACGGCGACTCCGCCGCCTCCTGACCCTTCCCGCGTGTCCCGCCGCCCGCGCGGCGGGACGCCCGGGCGGCATGGTCCGGGCGGACGGTCAGCTCGGGTCGCCGGGGCGCGGCGGCTCGGGGCCGTCCGGGCCCAGCAGCGTGATCCGTTCGATCCGCACCACCCGGAACCGGCGCCCGGCGACCGTGACGCCGTTGCGGCCCGTGCCGTCCTCCATCAGCTCGGCCGCCGCGGCGAACTCGGCGGCGGCGGCCCCGTCGGGCCGCTCGATCACCGGGACGACGTGCCGGAAGTACGTGACGAGCGAGTCGCGGGCCTGCTGCGGTCCGTCGTGCAGCCGGCCGACCGGACGCCACCGCCCGCCGCCCCGCTCGGCGACGGTGAACACCGGGGCGAGCGGCACCGGCGTCAGGAACGTTCCGTCCGGCTCGTTCCCGGCGGCGGCCGCCGCGTCCAGCACCTGGCACAGCAGCTCCGCCGAGGCGAGGCCGGGGTCGGTGCCGTCGCCGGGCAGCAGGTCCGGTTCCCCGCGCGGCGCCCGGCCGGACGGGTCCAGGTCCGTGGGCCGCGGCGGCTCGGGCCCGTCCGGCCCGGTCCGCACCAGCTGCTCGATCCGCACGATCCGGAACTGCCGCCCGGCCGCCCGCACCTCGTCGGACGGGTCGGCCTGCAGGGCCCGCGCCGCCGCCCGCAGCTCCCGCGCGGCGGCGCCGCCCTCGCCGGCGGCCCGGTCCTCCAGGTGGACGGCCAGCAGCTCGCGCGCGCCCTGCGGCAGCGGGTCGCACGGGCACACCAGCCGCCACCCGCCCGCGACCCGCTCGGCCGCCGCGAACAGCGCGCCGACGGCCACCGGCTCCGGGTACGCCGTCATGGCGCGGCGCGCGTCCGCCCGCAGCACCGCGGCCACCGGGTCGACGCCGTCCAGGTCCTCCGGGAACAGCCGTCCCCCGGCGTCCCCCTCGCCCGTCGTCATGCCGGCCATCATCCCCGCCGTGCCCCCGCTACCGCGAGTGGTTCAGACCAATCGTTACTTCCGCGGCAGCACGATCTGCACCAGCGCGGCGGCGAGGAGGGCGAGGCCGGCCAGCGCGAGGCCGCCGAGCCGCTCGCCGAGGAGGACGACGCCGAGCACGGCCGCGACCGCCGGTTCGGCGAGCGTCAGCGTCGTCGCCGCGGTCGCCGGGGTGGTGCGCAGGCCGCGGGCGAACAGCAGGTAGGCGCCGCCGGTCGCGACCACCCCCAGGTAGAGGGCGATGAGGGCTCCCGAGCCGGTCAGCGCCCACCCCGGGCCGGCGAACGGCAGGACCGGCAGCAGCGGGACGGCCGCGACGCCGAACACGGTCCCGACGACGGCCCGCTCGTCGCCGCCGCGGACGATGAGGACGGACGTCACCGTCGCGTAGGCCGCGTACGCGAGGCCGGCCGAAGCGGCGAAGACGATGCCCGCGGCGTCGGCGCCGGCGTCCTCGCCGCCGCCGACGAGCAGCGCGCACCCGGCGACGGCCGCGGCGGTCGCGGCCGTCCAGCGGCGGGTCGGGGCGGTGCGGCCCGCGACGATGCCGATGAGACCGGCGAACGCGGGCGCCGATCCGATGGTGACGACGGTCGCGATCGCGACGCCGGTCCGGGCCGCGGCCACGAAGAACGCCGTCTGGTACACGATGATCGCGCCGGCGCCGAGCAGGACGAGCGGGCGGGCGCGGCGGTCGGCGGCGAGCCGCCGCAGGCCCGCGCCGCGGCGGTGCGCGCGGCGCACCAGGACGGCGGAGGCCAGCAGGACCAGCCCGCCGAGGACGATGCGCATCGCGGCGACCGACAGGCTGGAGGCACCGTCCGCGAAGGTGCGGACGGTGCCGGTCGTCCCCCACAGGCACGCGGCCGCGAGGATCGGGAGGGCGCCCCCGCCGGGCAGGCCCCGCCCGGACGGGCCGGGGGCGTGCCCGGACGGGGACGCCGACGGGGACGCGGGCGCGGACGGGCGCGCGGACATGCGGAACGAGAGCGTGCGGAAGGACACGGCGTGCTGCTCCTGTGCTCGAATCGGGAGAGGGATTCCGGATTCGGGGCGCAGGACTGGCGGGGCCGGGGCGCGTTCGCGCCGGGCCCGTCAGGACTCGAGGTCGGAACTACACGGTTCGCCGCGCCCCGTCAGGAGCGGGGCGGCCCGCAGTTCGGGGTCCAGTACGCCATGTCCTCGACGGTACCAGCCGTTCCGCCGCCCCCTTCTCAGGCCGGGACGGCGTCGACGTCCGGGGCCTGGGTGAGGGCGCGGCCGACCAGCGGCGGCAGGTCCCGCACCACCTTCGCCAGCTCCCGCAGGTCGCCGTCCACGAGCGCCTGGGGGCCGTCGCACAGCGCGGTCTCCGGGTGCGGGTGGACGTCGATGATGACGCCGTCGGCGCCGACCGCGATCGCGGCGCGGGTCAGCGGCAGGACGAGGTCGCGGCTGCCGCCCGAGTGCGACGGGTCCACGATCACCGGCAGGTGGGAGAGGCGCTGCGCCACCGGCACCGCGGAGATGTCGAGGGTGTTGCGGGTCGCCTTCTCGAACGTCCGGATGCCGCGCTCGCACAGCACGATGTCGAGGTTGCCGCGCTGCGCGACGTACTCGGCGGCCATCAGCCACTCCTCGATGGTGCCGCTCATGCCGCGCTTGAGCATCACCGGCTTGCCGGCGTCCCCGGCGGCCTGCAGCAGCGCGAAGTTCTGCGCGTTGCGGGTGCCGATCTGCAGCATGTCGGCGTAGGACGCGACGAGCTCCACGTCCGCGGCGTCCACGACCTCGGTGACGACCGGCATCCCGGTCTCCTCGCGGACGTCCGCGAGGATCTTCAGGCCGGCCTCGCCGAGCCCCTGGAACGCGTACGGGGACGTGCGGGGCTTGAACGCGCCGCCGCGCAGCAGCGTCGCGCCCGCGGCCCTGGCCATCTGCGCGGCCTGCAGGGTCTGCTCGGGGGTCTCCACCGCGCACGGCCCGGCGATCAGCGTCATCGTGCCGGGGCCGACGGGCACGCCGCCGACCCGGACCACCGTGCGCTCGGCGTGGTTCTCCCGGCTCACCAGCTTGTAGGGCGCCGAGATCCGGATGACGTCGCTGACGCCGCGCATCCCGCGCAGGTTCAGCGTGCCGAACTGCTCGACGTCGCCGACGAGCCCGACGATCGTCCGCTCCACGCCGCGGCTGACGAAGGCGTCGCCCCCCGCCGTCTCGACCAGTGAGACGACGCCGTCGACGTCCGCTTCGGTGGCCCCCGGGGCCATGACGATGACCATGCCGTACTCCCTCTCCTCGTCCCGCGGGCCCGGCGGTCCCGCGGCCATCCCCTGAAACGACGGAAGCCCCGGGCCGACCGGCCCGGGGCTTCTCGTTCGTGGTCTGTCAGCGCAGCGCCTGGCAGACCAGCCGTCCGGGCTGGTCGAACCAAAAGAGATACACGACGTTGCGCATGTGCCTCACCATAGCCGACCCGGGACGCGGCCGGTGGCGAGGGGGCCGAATATGGCTCAGCTCACGCCTGATGGCAGGATGGCCGCGTCATGTCCCATCCCGAAGAGCCCACGCAGCAGCGGCGGGACCTGCCGCCCGGTCAGTACGTCCCCCGGGGATGGCCGGTCCTCCACTACGGCCCCGTCCCGAAGTTCCGTCCCAAGGACTGGGATTTCCGCGTCTTCGGTGCGACCGCGTCGGGCGGGCACCACCGCTGGACGTGGGACGAGTTCGACGCGCTGCCCCGCACCAAGGCCGTCGCCGACTTCCACTGCGTCACCAAGTTCACGATCCCCGACAACGAGTGGGAGGGCGTGCCGGGCTCGGCGATCGTGGAGCTCGCGCCGCCGGCCCCCGAGGTCACGCACGTGATGGTGTGGGCCGAGTACGGCTACAGCGCCAACATCCGGATGTCGGACTTCCTCGCGGACGGGACGATGTTCGCCACGCACCGCGACGGCGAGCGGATCACGCCCGACCACGGGTTCCCGATCCGCATCGTCGTCCCGCACCTGTACGCGTGGAAGAGCGTGAAGTGGGTCCGCGGGGTGGAGTACCTGGTGAAGGACCGCCGCGGCTTCTGGGAGGAGCGCGGCTACCACAACGTCGCCGACCCGTGGCGCGAGCAGCGGTACTCCTACCAGGAGGACGACGGCGAGGCGCCGCCGCTCTAGCGTCCAGGCGCCCCGGGGCGCGGCGTGGCCCATCCGAGACCTTCGTAAATGGCCAACACACCGACCCACGCGGACGACAGCCGTTACCGTAAGTCGTCATGGTCCTACCGTCCGTTCTGGACGCCGTGGCGTGCACCATGGCCGCCGGCGCCGCCGTGGGAGCGTGCGCGCTGCGCCGCCGGCTCCCGTTCCGCGGCCGGGCCCCCGCCGAGCCGGACGAGCGGGCGGCGTTCGCCGCGCTGCACGCGATCGCCCTGGCGTCGCCGGCGCTGCGCACCGGGCTGAGCGGCGACGCCGCACGCCGGTCCGTCCGGCCTCTGCGGGCGCTGCTGGCCGCCGAGCCCGTCGCGCTCGTCGCGCTCCGCGCCGCGATCGAGGAGCACGACGCCGTGGACGACACCGCGGGCGACGCCGTGGACGGCGGTACGGGCGACGCCGTGGACGGCGGTGCGGACGGCGGCGGCGCGGCGCTGCTGCTGGCCTGGGACGGCGCGGGCCGCGGCCCCCACGCCCGGGACGCGGTCGACCTCGCGCTGCCGGTGCTGGCCTCGGGCCGTCCCCAGGTGATCGGCGCCGACCGGCTCGCCTGCGCCGACGACGGCTGCCCGCTCCGGACGGCGATGATCGCGCCGCTCGCCGTCCGGGAGCCCGCCGCCCCCGGATCGCCCGCCGGGCGGGGCGTCGAGGCGGCGCTCGTCGCGTACTGGCACCGGCCGTCCGCCGCCCGGGTCCGCGCCGTCGGCGAGACCGCCCGGCTGGTCGCCGGGCAGCTCCGCCTCGCGGAGCTGGAGACCGCGCGGCAGCGGGCCGCCGAGGCCGAGATGCGGGCGCTGCGCGCGCAGATCTCCCCGCACTTCGTCTACAACTCGCTGACCACGATCGCCTCGTTCGTCCGCACCGACCCGGAGCGGGCCCGCGAGCTGCTGCTCGACTTCGCCGACTTCGCGCGCTACTCGTTCCGCAACGCGCGCGACTTCACCACCCTCGCCGACGAGCTGCGCTCCATCGACCGCTACCTGCTCCTGGAACGCGCCCGGTTCGGGGACCGGCTGCGCTTCCAGGTGGAGATCGCGCCGGAGGTGCTGCCGGTCGCGGTGCCGTTCCTGGCGCTGCAGCCGCTCGTGGAGAACGCCGTCCGGCACGGGATGGCCGACGCCCGCGAGGCCTTCCACATCTCGATCACGGCGCGCGACTCCGGGCCCGAGGCGGCCATCAGCATCGAGGACGACGGCGTCGGCATGGACCCCGAACGCCTGCAGGAGATCCTCGCCGCGCCCGTCGGCGGCCCGGGCCCGACCGGGTGGGGGAGCGTCTCGGGCGGCCGGTCCCGGCGCGGCGGCACCGGGATCGGGCTGGCGAACGTCGACGCGCGGATGCGGCAGGTCTACGGGGAGGAGTACGGGCTCACGGTGCGGACGGCGCTCGGTGCCGGGACCAGGGTCGAACTGCGCGTCCCCAAGTACCGTCCGGGAGTGTTCCCGGACTGAAAATCTCACGCCGGAGGGGCACTCACTTTTCGGAATCGATTGCGGACGGTCGGTAATCGCGGCAAAGTCGCCATCATGCTTCGCGTTCTGGCCGTCGACGATGAACGCCCCGCCTTGGAGGAGCTGACCCATCTGCTCCGGAGGGACCCGCGGATCGAGCGGGTCACCGGCGCGGGAGACGCCTCGTCGGCGCTGCGCGACCTGAGCCGGATGCTCGTCGAGGGGGAGCGTCTGGACGCCGTGTTCCTCGACATCCGGATGCCCGGCCTCGACGGGCTGGACTTCACCCGCCTGCTGACCGGCTTCGCCGCGCCCCCGCACGTCGTGTTCGTCACCGCGCACGACGACTGCGCCATCACCGCCTACGAGCTCGGCGCCCTCGACTACCTGCTCAAGCCCGTCCGGCCCGAGCGGCTCGCGGAGGCCGTCCGGCGCGTCGAGGCCGCGGCCCGCCGGTCCGGCCCGCCCGGCGAGGACGGCCGCGCCGACCCCGAGGACGAGATGATCCCGGTCGAGCTCGGCGGCCGCACCCGCCTGGTGTCCCGCCGCTCCGTCACGCACGTGGAGGCCCAGGGCGACTACGTCCGCCTGCACACTCCCGACGGGGGGTACCTGGTCCGGATGCCGCTGTCGGCGCTGACCAAGCGGTGGGAGGGCGCCGGGTTCATCCGGATCCACCGCAGCACCCTCGTGGCGTCGGCGCACATCACCGAGCTCCGCTTCGACGGCGGCCGCGCCGCCGTCCAGATCGGCGACGAACTGCTCCCGGTGAGCCGCCGCCACACCCGCGAGGTCCGCGACCTGCTCGTCCGCCGGTTCCACCACGAGCAGCGCGGCGACTGCGACGGGGACGGCCGCCGTGGTTGAGGCGCCGGTCGACGCCGACCCGCACCATACGGCGGCCGCGCCGCCCGCGGACGTTCCCGACCCGTCCGATTCCGACCCGTCCGATCCCGATCCCTCCCATACCGGCCGGGACGCCGTCCGCGCCCAGCTCGCGATCGCGCTCCGCACCGGCGCGATCGTCGCGGCGGCGCTGGCCGTCCTCCCGCTTCTCCGCGGCCCCATCGCCCTCGCCGTCCCCGCGCTCCTCGCGGCCGCCGCCCTCCGGCACGCCCACCGCGCCGACCACGCAGAGCGCCCCGAACGTGCGGAGCGCCCCGAACGCGGCGGAGGCTCCGAACGCGCAGAGGGGGCCGAGAACGGCGGGCGGGCGGGAGCTGGTGGAGGGGCCGACCACGCAGAGCGCCCCGAACGCGCGGAGTGGTTCGGGTGGGGGCGTGGGGGCCGGGCGGTCGATCGCCGGTGAGCGCGACGGCCCTGGCGGCCGTGCTCGCCGCACTGGCCGTGCTGCTCGCGGCGGGACTCGGCGCGCGCCGGGTACCGGCCCGGTCCGTTCCCGGCCTGGCGGACGCCGCGCGGGAGGTGCCGCCGTGGCGCCGCGCCGCCGCGGTCGGCGGCGAGCACCTGTGCGCCGCGATGTACCTCGGCGCCGCCGGGCTCGTCCTCGCCAACGGGACGGGCGTGCTGTGGCTGCCCGTGGGCGCGGCCGCCGGATGCGTCCTGCTGACGGCGTTCGTCGCGGCGCCGCTGCGCCGGTCCGGCGCGTACAGCGTCGCCGACTTCGCCGAGTGGCGGCTCGGTTCGCGGGGCGCCCGGCACGCCGCCACCGGCTGCGTCTGCCTGGTGGGCTGGTGCTGCCTGCTGCCGCAGTTCCACGGTGCGGGCACGGCGCTGCACGTGCTGACCGGCGGGCCGCACTGGACGGGCTGGACGATCGGGGTCGTCGCGGCGTCGGTCCTCGTGGTGTCCGGCGGGGTACGCAGCATCACCGCGTTCCAGGCCGTCCACTTCTGGGCGAAGCTCGCGGCGCTGATCGTCCCCGCCCTCGCGGTGGCCGTCCTGTGGCACGCGCACGCCGCGCCGGACGTCCGGGGCGCGCCCGCGGCGGGCGGCGAACCGGGGATCGCCGGGACGTACGCGCTGGTCCTGTGCGTCGCGCTCGGCACGGTCGGGCTGCCCCAGATCCTGCTGCACTTCTACACGAGCGGCGGGGGCGGCGCGGCGCGCAGGACGGCGGCGTACGGCACGGTCCTCGTGGGGCTGACCTCGGTGGCCGCCGTCCTGTACGGGGCGTTCGGGCACCGGTACGGGGCGGGGACGCCGGGAACCGGGGCCGGCGCGGATCTCCTGCTGCTGCCGCGCCGGACGGTTCCGGGGACGGCGGGGGCGCTGCTCACGGGGCTGCTCGCGGCGGGCGCGCTCGCGGCGTTCGTCACCGCATCGTGCGGGATCGGCGCCGCCGTCGGCGGGACGGTCGCGCAGTACGCCCGGCGGCGCGGGACGGCCGTGTCCCGCGCGGGCGCGGTCGTCGTGCTCGCCGCGCCGCTGGCCGTCATGCCGCGGTTCGGCCCGCACACGGCGGCGGGACTCGTGGCCCTCGCGCTCGCCGTGTCCGCGTCCACGCTGTGCCCGCTGCTGCTGCTGGGGATCTGGTGGCGGGGGCTGACCGCCCCCGGCGCGGTCGCGGGCCTGGTGTGCGGCTGCTGCCTCGCGGTCGTCGCGGGCGCGGCGCACCTGGACGGGCGGGGCGCCGTGCCCGCCGTGGCGGGGGCGCCCGCGGCGGCGGCCGTGATGGTCGCGGTGTCGCTGCTGACCCGCCGCCGCGTCCCGCGCGGCGCGGACCGCGCGATGGCCCGGCTGCACCTGCCGGACGGCGCGTCCGCCCGCCGCTGACACGGCCGGACGTGCGCGCCGCCCGTTCGTCGCGCGAAACCGACCGTTCGCCGCGCGACTACGCTACGCACATCTATGACTACGGACCGTTCATCGCGGGCGGGTGTTTCCAGGGTGCCGATCTGCGGCATCACAGGCCTAGTGTTCTCAGTGGCACCACGAGCAACACCCGCCTCCGGAGGGGCGGGCGGCACGGGGGACGGACGTCCGCCGGCCGCGGAACCTCCCACAACAGCACACCCGGAGATCCGGCGGGCGCCAGTCGACGCCGGATCGTGAGTCGCCGGGTCCCGTACCGGGGGGGTGGGACCCGACGGCCTGTGGCTCGGGTGCCGGTGGACAGTCGGGGGGTTGTTCATCGGCACCCGAGCTCTTTTTGCGCGCTCGGGCACGCACCGGGCCCGGCGAGGTCAGTCGCCCCGCAGGCGCTTCAGCGTCGCGATGTCGCGGCCGTGCGGGCCGGGGTCGCGGCCGGGGGTCTCGATGATGAACGGGACGCCGGCGACGGCCGGGTGGCCGAACAGGGCCGCGAAGGCGGCCTCGCCGATCCGCCCGGCGCCGATGTTCTCGTGCCGGTCCTTCGCGGAGCCGCACGCGTCCTTGGAGTCGTTGGCGTGGACCAGGTCGAGCCGTCCCGCGCCGACCGTCTCGACCAGCGCGTCGATCGTCTCCTTGACGCCGCCCGGCGCGGCCAGGTCGTGCCCGGCGGCGAACGCGTGGCAGGTGTCGAAGCACACGCCCAGCTTCGGGTGGTGCTCCAGCTTCTCGAAGAACGGGCCGAGGTCCTGGACCTTCGCGCACAGCATCTTGCCCTGCCCCGCCATGGGCTCCAGCAGCAGCCGCGGCCCGTCGTCCGGGATCTCCTCCAGCAGGGGGAGGACGTGCTCGCGGACCTGCTCCATCGCGGCGTCGTAGGACTGGCTGACGGCGGAGCCGGTGTGGACGACGACGCCCCGCGCGCCGATCGCGCGCCCGCGCTCGAGCGAGTGCCGGACCGTCGCGATCGACTTGCCGAGGGTCTCCTCGCTCGGGGAGCCGAAGTTCACCAGATACGGGGCGTGCACGTAGACGGGCACGTCGTCGCGTGCGCGGAGCCGGGCGTCCTCGGCGGGCCTGCCGGCGGGGAGCGCCCACCCGCGCGGGTTGGAGACGAACACCTGGATCGCCTCGGCGCCGATCTCGGCGGCGTACTTCAGGCCGCCGGTGGCGAGCCCGCCGGCGACCGGGACGTGGGCCCCGACGGGGCTGTGCGGAGAGGTCATGATGGGCTCCAGCCTATCCGCCGGTCAGGGCCCCCGGACGATCGTGACCGTGGAACCGCGGGCGGCGGTGCCGCCCCCGCCCGGCGACTGGAACCGGACGGTGTTCCCGCCCCAGCCCGTCACGTTCACCTCGAACCCGGAGTCCTCCAGGATCTCGGTGGCGTCGTCGACGTTGCGGTTCGTGACGTCCGGCACCGGGATCTTCTCGGCGCCCTCGCCGCTCTCGCAGCCGATCCGGATCGGCCCGGCGTCGATGATGCAGCGGCGCTCGTTGACGACGAGCGTGACGTCGTCGCCGCGGGACACGCCGGTGCCCTCGGCGGGGGTCTGGCCGACGACCGTCCCGGGCTCCTCGCCCTCGACGCGCTTCTCCTGGACGGTCACGTTCAGGCCCATCGAGCGGAGCCGGTTCGCGGCGGTCTCGCCGTCCGCGCCGACGAGGCCGGGCATCGACATGCCGCTGCTGAGCACGACCGAGACCGGCTCGTCCGGGGACAGTTCCCTCCCGGCGGCGGGGTCGGTGCCGATGACGCGGTCCTTGGGGACGGTCTGCGACTCGCGGGTGCTCGTCCCGCCGACCCGGAACCCGTCGTCGGCGAGGATCTTCTTCGCCTCGTCGAGCGTCTTGCCCTCGACGTCCGGGATCTTGCGGGGGGTGAGCCCCTTGGACGGCGTCAGCGTGACGGTCTCGCCCTGCCCGACGCGGGCTCCCGCTCCCGGGTCGGACTTCGCGACCAGTCCCTTGCGGATCCGGTCGTGGTAGACGGGTTCGGCGACGCGGACGTCGATCCCCGCGTCGGCGAGCGCGCCGCGGGCGTCCGCCACCTTCATCCCGACGATGTCCGCCGGGACGTGCTCGTACTGCCCGGACGTCTGGTACCAGACGGCCCACCCGAGGATGACGGCGGCGATCGCGCCGATCGCGACGAGCACGTACCGGCCGGTGAGCGCCCCGATGACGCGGTCGCCGCGGGAGCGCGGCGGCGGGCCCGCCGGGTCGGCGGCCGGATCGAGGACGGCGGTGTGCCCCCGCACGTCCTCCGGGAAGCGGACGGGCGAGGTCTGCGGCACGGGCGGGAGCACGGCCGTGCGCCCATCGCCGGGCGGGGCGCCGGGCGGGGCGCCGGGCGGGGCGCCGGGCGGGGCGCCGCCGGGGTCGCCTTCCACGCGGGTGGCGTCGGCGGGCGCGGGCGCCTCCAGGACGGCCGTCGCGGTGCGGGACGCCTCCTCGAGCCGGGCGTCGATGTCCGGCGGCAGCCCGCCGTGCGCCTCGGCGACCTCGGCGAGGTACGCGTTCGCGTCCTGCGGGCGGTGCTCGGGCGCGCGGCTCGTCGCGTCCGTGACGAGCGCGTCGACGCGGTGCGGCAGCCCGGGGACGAGCTCCGACGGGGGCGGCACGGTCTCGTTGACGTGCTTGTACGCGACGGCGAGCGGGGTGTCGCCCTCGTGCGGGAGCCGCCCGGTGAGCAGCTCGAACAGCATGATCCCGGCGGCGTAGACGTCCGAGCGCACGTCGGCGCTGCCGGACGTGACCTGCTCGGGCGCGAGGTACCCGACGGTGCCGATGATCACGCCGGTCCGGGTCATCCGGCTCGCTGACTCGGCCCGCGCGAGGCCGAAGTCGGCCACCTTGACCTGGCCGTCCTCGGTGATGAGGACGTTCTCCGGCTTGACGTCGCGGTGCACGAGCCCGGCGCGGTGCGCGGCGCCGAGGGCGGCCAGCACCGGCTGCATGATCTCCAGCGCGGCGCGCGGCCCGAACCGGCCCCGGGCGGCGAGCTCGTCGCGCAGCGTCCGGCCGGCGACGTACTCCATCACGAGGTAGCCGCGCTCGCCGTCGGTGCCCTGGTCGTACACGGCGACGACATTGGGGTGCGACAGCGCGGCGGCGGCCTTGGCCTCGCCGATGAAGCGGCCGACGAAGTCCTCGTCGGCGGCGAGGCCGGCGTGCATCACCTTGACCGCGACGACGCGGTCGAGCCTGCTGTCGCGCGCGAGGTAGACCGTGGCCATGCCGCCGCGCGCGATGCGGGACTCAATGCGGTAGCGCCCGTCGAGCAGCTGCCCGACGAGTGGATCTGCGACCGTCGTGTCCATCGTTGCGAGTGTACGGCGGGTTCTCCATGGAACTCATCAGTCGCGAGTATGAGCATGGTCGAGCGCGGAGGGTGACGCGGCCGGCGCGGCGGCCGGGACGTCCGTCGCGGCGGGGGCCGCGGTGGTCTTCGGGCCGCGCCGCCGGTCCCCGCGCGGTGTGCTGCGGGACACGGCGACGCCGGCCAGGCACAGCACGCCGCCGAGCAGCGTGACCGCCCCGGGGACCTCGTCGAGGAACGCCCACGACATCAGGACGACGATCGCGGGGACGGCGTAGGTCGTCGCGCCCATCTTCCCGGCGGACGTCCGCGCCAGCGCGTACCCCCACGTGGTGAAGGCGAGCGCGGTCGGGAAGACGCCGAGGTAGATCATGTTGAGGGTCGCGCCCGCCGGGGCGTCCGCGGCCTGCGACGCGAGCTGTCCCGCGAACGGCAGCGTCGCGACGGCGCCGATCGCGCACGCGAACGTGGTGAACTGGAGCGCGGACGCGTGCCGCAGCGCGGGCTTCTGGCTGACCACCCCGCCCGCGTAGGTGACGGCCGCGACGACGCACAGCAGGACGCCGAGCAGCGGCGACCCCTTCTCGCCGGACATCGACAGCCCGACGACGGCGGCGCCGGCGAACGCCACGGCCAGGCCCGCGAGCAGGCGGGAGGAGAAGCCCTCCTTGAGCAGCCAGCCGCCGAGGAGCGCGATCAGGATGGGCCCGATGTTGACGACGAGGGCCGCGGTGCCGGCGTCCACGAGCTGCTCGCCCCAGTTCAGCGCGACCATGTAGACGCCGAACCACAGGACGCCCGCGGCGGCGATCCCGGGCCACGCGCCGCGCGGCGGGAGGCCCTCGCGGCGGACGAGCCAGAGGGCGCCGAGCACGACCGTCCCGGACAGCAGCCGGCCGAGCGCGAGCGCGCCCGGGTCGTACGCCTCGCCCGCGCTGCGGATGGAGACGAACGCCGAGGCCCACAGGACGACCGTCACGGTGGCCGCGGCGATCGCGCGCTTGTCGACGCCCTTGACCGCGGCCGTAGGGGAGTTGTCCTGTTCCATGAAGCGCACCTTAGGTTCGGATCGTTTCGATGAACCCCGAAGTTCGGCGCGCGGTCGCGCCGGACCTCAACGGACCGCCCCCAGTCTGGGAGCGGTCCACTGTTCAGGTCCAGCGAATAATTCTTGATGGCTCGGTTAAGGGCCGCTACGTCGAGGCGAGGCCCTCGAAGGGCGACGACGCCTGCGCGTAGCGGCGCTTCGGGATCCGCCCGGCCAGGCGCGCCAGCCGCCCGCCCTCCACGGCGTGCCGCATCGCGGCGGCCATCGTCGCCGGGGACTGCGCCCGGGTCACGGCCGTCGCCAGCAGCACCGCGTCGCAGCCCAGTTCCATGGCCAGGGCGGCGTCGCTGGCCGTGCCGAGCCCGGCGTCCAGGATGACCGGGACGCCCGCCCGCTCGACGATCAGCTCGATGTTGTGCGGGTTGCGGATGCCGAGGCCCGAGCCGATCGGCGAGCCGAGCGGCATCACCGCCGCGCACCCGGCCTGCTCCAGCCGCCGCGCCAGGACGGGGTCGTCGTTGGTGTACGGCAGCACGACGAACCCGTCGTCGACGAGCTGCTCCGCGGCCTCGACCAGTTCGAGCGGATCGGGCAGCAGCGTGCGCTCGTCCGCGATCACTTCGAGCTTCACCCAGTTCGTCCCGAGCGCCTCCCGGGCGAGCTTGGCGGTCAGCACCGCCTCGCCCGCGGTGAAGCAGCCCGCGGTGTTGGGCAGCACGCGGATGCCGCATCCGGCGAGCACGTCCAGCACCGAGCCCCGCGCCGCCGGGTCGACCCGCCGCATCGCGACCGTGGTCAGCTCGGTCCCCGACGCGGTGAGCGCCTCCCGCAGCACCTGCATGCTCGGCGCGCCGCCCGTCCCCATGATCAGCCGCGAGCCGAACTCCTCGCCCGCGATCACCAGCGCGTCGTTCGTCCCGTTCGTCGTCTCGTTCGTCGTCTCGCTCGCGGTCTCGTCCATCGTCAGCCTCCCTGCACGGCGGTCAGCACTTCCAGGCGGTCGCCGTCGCGCAGCGGCGTCGCCTCCCAGGACGCCCGGCGGACGACCTCGTCGTTCAGCGCGGCCGCCACACCGGACGGCGCCGCGCTCACGGCCGCGACGGCGGCGGCCACGGTCGTGCCCGCGGGCAGCTCGCGCGGCTCGCCGTTGACGATGACCTTCATCGCTTCACCTCGGAGAATCGATCGGGGGAGAACGGGCGGGCGACCTCGGGCACCGGGTCGCCGAGCAGGGCCGCGGACAGCACGTCCGCCGAGATCGGCGCGAGCAGGACGCCGTGGCGGAAGTGCCCGGTGCCGAGCACGAGCCCGGGGACGCCCGATTCGCCCATGACCGGGGCGTTGTCGGGGGAACCGGGCCGCAGCCCGGCCGTGACCTCGGCGAACTCCAGCTCGGTGACGCCGGGGATCAGCTCGCGGGCGTCCCGCAGCAGCTCCCACAGCCCGCCGGCCGTCACGCGCGTGTCGAACCCGAGCTCCTCCTGCGTGGCGCCGAGGACGATCTCGGCGTCGTCCGCGCGCGGCACCAGGTACACCGGCGAGCCCTTCACCAGCCCCCGCACGCAGCGCCGCAGGAACGGCACGCGGGTGCGCAGCCGGATCACCTGCCCCTTGACGGGACGGACGGGCGGGACGGTCCCGGCGGGCAGGCCGTCGAGGTCGCCCGACCAGGGGCCCGCGGACAGCAGGACGCGGTCGGCCCGCAGGACCGTCCCGTCCTCCAGCCGGACGCCCGCCGCCGCGTCCCGCTCGACGACCACGCCCGCCGCGCGCCGCCGCACCACCCGCACGCCGGACTTCTCGCACGCCGCCAGCAGCGCCGCGGCGAGCCGGCGCGGGTCCACCGACCCGTCGCGCGGGGCGAGCAGGCCGCCCCGCACGCCCGGCGCCAGCATCGGCTCCCGCTTGCGGCACTCCCGCCCGGTGAGCGCCTCGACGGGGAGGCCGAGGCTCTCCTGGAAGCGGCGCAGGTCGTCCAGGACGGCCAGGTCGTCGGAGTCGAACGCGACCTGGAGCAGGCCGTCGTCGCGGTACCCGGTGGGCGCCCCGGTCAGCTCCTCCAGTTCCGCGACGAACGCGTCGTAGCGGTCGCGGGACGCGAGGTTGAGCCGCAGCAGCGGCTCCTCGCCGTAGGCGAGCTCGCTGACCGGGGTGATCATTCCCGCCGCGACGGACGTGGCGCCGCCCGCGGGCTCGGGATCGACGAGCGTCACCGCGACGCCGCGTGCGGCCGTCCGCCATGCGGCGGCGAGGCCGACGATCCCGGCCCCGATGACGACGATCTTCATTCGCGCTCCCTTCGCCGGCATGATCCGGATCAGGTCGTGGCGGTCGGCGGCCCGTTCAGCCGCCCTCTCAGCCCGGTCGCACCGGACTCCCGCGGGTGTTTCGTGTGCTCTTCCCCCACTTTACGACTGCTGTGAGGTACACGACCGCCTGGACAGGTGTCCAGGGGAACGCCCGCCCCGTTAGGGTGAGCGCCATGGAGAGGGTTGTTGTCGTGGGTGGCGGGCTGGCCGGCGTGCGCGCCGTCGAGGCCCTGCGCAGGAAGGGGTACGAGGGCGGGCTCACCCTCGTCTCGGCCGAACGGCACCGGCCGTACGACCGGCCGCCGCTGTCGAAGGCCGTCCTCGCGGGCGAGTCCGACGACACCACCGTCGACGCCGACTGGGACGCCCTGCGCTGCGAGCTCCTCCTCGGCGAACGCGCCACCGCGCTGCGCCCCGCCGAGCCCGGACGCGGCGGCGTCGTCGCCACCACGGCCGGCGACCTGCCGTTCGACGGCCTGGTCATCGCCACCGGCGCGACCCCGATCACGCTCCCCGGCGGCGGCCGCCAGCACGTCGTCCGCACCATCGAGGACGCCCGCGAACTCCGCGGCCTGCTCGTCCCGGGCGCCCGCGTCGCGATCGTCGGCGCGGGCTGGATCGGCGCCGAGGTCGCCACCACCGCCGCGAAGCGGGGGTGCGCGGTCACCGTCGTCGAGGCCGCCGACACGCCCCTCGCCAACGCGCTCGGCCCCGAGGCGGGCGCCCTCACCGCCCCCTGGTACGCCGAGGCCGGCGTCGAGCTGCGCACCGGCGTGAAGGTCGCCGAGGTCGACGACCGCGGACTCGTCCTCGCCGCCGACGGGACGCCCGGCCGCATCGACGCCGACGCGGTCGTCGTCGGCGTCGGCGTCCGCCCCGACCTCGGCTGGCTCGCCGGTTCCGGCCTCCTGCTGGAACGCGGCGTCGTCACCGACGCCTCCTTCCGCACCTGCCACGAGGGCGCCGAGCACGGCGCCCCCGGCACCCCCCGCCCCGACATCGTCGCCGTCGGCGACTGCGCCGCCTGGTGGTCGTCCCGCTACGGGCGCCGGCTCCTGGTCGAGCACTGGGACACCGCCCTCAACGCGCCCGAGGTCGCCGCCGCGACCCTCCTCGGCGAGGACGCCGTCTACGACGCGGCCCCGTACTTCTGGTCCGAGCAGTTCGGCCGCATGGTCCAGTACGCCGGGAACCACGCGGCGTCCGAGCGGATGATCCGGCGCGGCGACCCGGACGGCCCCAAGTGGGCCCTCGCCTGGCTCACCGGCGACCGCCTCGACGCGATCCTCACCGTCGACCGGCCCCGCGACCTCGTCCAGGCGCGCCGGGCCATCGCGTCCGGCGCGTCCGTGGACCCCGGCGCGCTCGCCGATCCGGACGTGCCCGTCCGCCAGGCCGTTCGCGCGTAGCGGAGACTTCTCGCGAAACAGGTGGTCGTCCAGGGGGTTTGGCGGTTCCGAAGGCGTGGTAGCAAGGGGGCGTGACGCAGATGCACGCAACCGTTGAAAGCGCACTCGACCCCCGGACCGACGCCCTCGCCGGCGAGTGGCTCACCCTCCCGGAGACCGCCGAGCGGCTCGGCATCAAGACGAACCGGATCAAGCAGCTCATCAGCGAGCGCAAGCTGCTGGCGGTCCGCCGCGAAGGCGAGCCGATGGTCCCGGCGGCCTTCGTCCACGAGGGTCAGGTGATCAAGGGGCTGTCCGGCACCCTCACCCTGCTCTCGGACGCCGGCTACAGCGACGTCGAGACCGTCCGCTGGCTGTTCACCGCGGACGACACGCTGCCCGGGACGCCGGTCGAGGCGCTCACCGAGAACCGCGGGACCGAGGTGCGGCGCCGCGCCCAGGCTCTGGCATTCTGACCGTCCCACTCTGACCGTCCGCCCATCGGGGGCCGCGCGGGTGCGCGGCCCCCGCAGCACGCCCCCGGAAGGAAGTCCGCCCCACCGTGTCCAGGCACCTGCCCTCCGACCGCGCCGTGGCCCTGCGCGCCCGGCTCGACCGCGCCCGTCTCTACCTCTGCACGGACGCGCGGGAGGAACGCGGCGACCTGCCCGGCTTCCTGGACGCCGTCCTCGCGAACGGCGTCGACATCGTGCAGCTCCGGCAGAAGGGGCTGGAGGCGCGGCAGGAGATGGCGTACCTGGAGGTGTTCCGGGCCGCGTGCGAGCGGCACGGCGCGCTGCTGGCCGTCAACGACCGCGCGGACGTCGCCCACGCGGTGCGCGCGGACGTGCTGCACCTCGGGCAGGACGACCTGCCGGTGGCGGCCGCGCGGGAGATCGTCGGGGGCGACGTGCTGATCGGCCGGTCCACGCACGCGGAGGAGCAGGCGGCGGCCGCGGCGGCCGAGCCCGGAGTGGACTACTTCTGCACCGGGCCGACGTGGCCGACGCCGACCAAGCCCGGACGCCCCGCGCCCGGCCCGAAGCTCCTGGAGTACACCGCGGGGGAGCGGTTCGCCCGGCCGTGGTTCGCGATCGGCGGCATCGACCTCGGGAACCTGGACCAGGTCGTGGCCGCCGGGGCGCGCCGCGTGGTGGTGGTGCGGGCCATCACCGAGGCGGACGATCCGGGCGCCGCGGCGGCCGAGTTCGCGCGGCGGCTCGCCGCGGTGTGACCGGTCTCGTGCGACCGGTCTCGTGCGACCGGTCTCGCGCGACCCTTTCGGTGTGACCGCCCGCACGGTTCGCGCGGGCGCGGCATGCCGCACAATGGGGATCATGGGACCCGACGACGAGCGGCCGGTCGACCTCGACGACGAGTTCGACGTCCTGCCCGACCAGACGTCCGACGACACCGACACCGGCTGGGGCGAGTGGCGCGGCGACGCCGGCGACGACTCCCGCCTGCTGGAGGAGCGCCCGCCGCACTGGTGAGCTAGAGGATCCCGATGACGAAGCCCGCCGTCATGACGACGGCGAGCGCGATCATCATGCGCCAGCGGTAGCGCGGGATGCGGGTCGGGCGCGGCCGGGGAGCCGGGGCGCCGCCCTCGCGCAGCGCCCGGACGATCTGCCGTGCGGACGGCCGCGCCTGCGGGTTCTTGTCGAGGCAGCGGGCCACGAGAGCGCGCAGCGGGCCGTCGAGGTCGCCGAGGTCCGGCGGCCGGGACGTCACCCGGCGCATCACCGCGGCGTTCGGGCCGGTGCCGAACGGGGGACGGCCCGTGGCGGCGAACACGATCGCCGCGCCCCACGCGAAGACGTCCGCGGGCGGCCCGACGGGTTCGTCCTCGATCTGCTCGGGGGCCATGTAGGCGGGGGTGCCGAGCGGTCCGGTGGTGAGCGGCGTCGCGTCCGCCATGCGCGCGATGCCGAAGTCGATGACCTTGGCGCCGTCCGGGCCGAGGAGGACGTTGCCGGGCTTGAAGTCGCGGTGGACGATCCCCTCGCGGTGGATCGCGGCGAGCGCGGCGGCGGTGCCGAGGGCGACCCGGTGCAGCCGCCGCTCCGGGAGCGGGCCCTCCTGGGTCACGACCTCCTGCAGCGACGGGCCGTCCACGTACTCGCTGACGATGTAGGGCCGGTCGCCGGTCACGTCGGCGTCCAGCACGTGCGCCGTGTGCCGCCCGGCGACCCGCCGCGCCGCGTCGGCCTCCTTGACGAACCGGTCGCGGGCGCGCCGCCCGGCCGCCATGCCGCCCTTCAGCAGCTTCACGGCGCAGAGCCCGCCGTCGGGGTCCTCGGCGAGGTAGACGACGCCCTGGCCGCCCTCGCCGAGCCTGCCCAGCAGGGGGCGGCCGCCGATGTCGTCGGGATCGCCGGGGCCGAGCGCGGTCGCGGGACGGCGCCGCAGGTCGCGGGGGACCGGGGCGCGCCGGGTGGCAGGGGACACGGGGACTCCGGGGGGAACGGATAAGGGGAGGGTCCTTATTTGTACCGTGTGCCCGTCCTGTCCTGCAGAGGAACGCGGATCTTCGTCAGCCGCACGCCCCGAACGAGCCCCGCTGGGCGATGTCGCGCGACGAGGGGCCGACCATGACGGTGTAGCAGCCGTCCGCGACCTTCCACCGCTTCGCCTCGACGTTCCAGTAGGACAGATCGCGCGCGCTCAGCGGGAACGCGACGGTTCTGCTCTGCCCCGGCCGCAACGTCACCTTGGTGAATCCCTTGAGCTGCTTGGGCGGCTGCGGGACGTCCACGCCGGGCGAGGGCAGGCCGAGGTACATCTGCGGGACGGCGACGCCCGTGCGGTTCCCCGTGTTCGTGACCGTGACCTTCACTTCCTTGGATCCGACCTTCAAGCCGCCGTAGCGGAACGTCGTGTACGACAAGCCGTGCCCGAACGGGTACTTGGGCGTGAACCCCTTCGCGTCGTAGTGCCGGTAGCCGACCATGACGCCCTCAGAGAAGGTCGCGGTCTTGTTCGCCCCGGGGTACTGCGCGGGGTTCCCGGCCGCGGGCGCGTGCGCCTCCGCGGCGGGGAACGTGACAGGCAGGCGCCCGCCCGGATCGACGTCCCCGTACAGGACGCGGGCCAGCGCGTTCCCGCCCTCCTGCCCCGGGTACCAGGTCTCGACGATCGCCGCGACGTCGTCCGCCCACGGGGTGAGGACGGGCCCGCCCGTCTGCAGCACCACGATCGTGTTCGGGTTCGCCGCCGCGACCGCCGAGATCAGCCCGTCCTGGTCGCCGCGCAGCGGCTCGCCGCACTCGAGGGTGAGGCACGACTTGTCGAAGAACTCGCCCTGGCTGTCGGTGGCGAACACGATCGCGACGTCGGCGCCGCGGGCCGCCTCCGCCGCGGCGCCGCGGTCGTCGCCGTCCCGGTAGGTGACCGAGGCGCCCGCGCCGGCGCGCCGCGCCAGGCCCTCATGGGCGCCGACCGACGCGAACGGGACGACCTTCGCCGACCCGAACCCGGCCTGGCTCTCCTTCGCGGCCCGCCCGATCACCGCGATCCTCCGCGGTGCGGCGAGCGGGAGGACGCCGTCGTTCTTCAGCAGCGTGACGCCGTTCTCGGCGATCGTCCGGGCCGCGGTCTCGCTCGCCGTCCGGTCGACGCGGGCGAGGTCGTTCGGGTACGCGGGACGGTCGAAGACGCCGAACTCGAACATCGTCCGCAGGACGTTGCGGGTGTGCCCGTCGATGGTCGCCTGGGCGACCTTGTTCTGCGCGCGCGCCCTCTTCAGGAGGAACGCGTTGTAGCGGAGGCCGATCGGCAGTTCCATGTCCAGCCCGCCGTTGGCGGCCTCGGCGGTGTCGTGGACGGCGGTGTGGTCGGACATGACCATCCCGTCGAAGCCCCACTCCGACCGCAGGACGCCGTTCAGGACGCCCCCGTCGTGGCACGCCCAGCGGCCGTTCAGCTTCCCGAAGCCGCACATGACGGTGGCGGCGCCGCCCTCCTTCACGGCGGCCTCGAACGGCGGCAGGTAGATCTCGCGGAGCGTGCGCGGGTCCACGGCCATGTTCAGCTCGAGGCGGTCCTTCTCCTGGGTGTAGACGGCCAGGTGCTTCACCGAGGCCATCACCCCCTGCCCCTGCGCGCCCTTGATCCAGGACGCCCCGATCCGCGCCGACAGGTAGGGGTCCTCGCCGAACCCCTCGAACGTCCGGCCGTTGAGGGGCGTGCGCAGCACGTCCACGGTCGGGCCGAAGATCACGTCGTTGCCGCGGTGCCGCGCCTCCCACCCGACCGTCTTCCCGTACAGGCGCGCGGCCTCCCGGTCGAACGTCGCGGCCAGCGCGATCGGCGCGGGCAGCGCGGTCGCCCGGCCCTGCCGGACGCCCGCCGGGCCGTCGGCCATGTACAGCGGGGGGACGCCGAGGCGCCCGATCCCGTTGCCCGTGTCGGCGTGCGCCCAGTCGAAGTACCCGCCGAGCGGGCCGCCGAACGGGTCGTCGGACGCCAGCAGCGCGATCTTCTCGTCGTCGGTGAGCCGCGCGAGCAGCAGCCCGGCCCGCCGCTCCGCGCTCAGCGAGGTGTCGCACCACGGCCGCGCGGCCGGGTCGCCGCAGCGGCTCGCCGCGGCCTGCGCGCCGTCCGCCCGGCCTGGGACGATCACGAGCGCGAGCGCGCACGCGAGGGCGCCGGCCGCGGGCAGCAGGCGTCCGGCCCGTGCCCGCCCGGCCGGGGGCATCACGCCTCCCCGGCGCCGGGCGCGGCGTCCTCGCCCTGGACGCGCAGCGCGTTCAGCGCGAAGGCGACCATGTGGTAGTGGCCGATGAGCATCACCAGCTCGATCAGCTCGCGTTCGCCGAAGCGGGTCGACAGCTCCGTCCACGTCGCGTCCGTCACCGTGCCGCGCTCGTGCAGCTCGTCCGCGGCGGCCAGCACCATGCGGTCGTCGTCGGACCAGGGATGGTCGTCGGGGTCGCGGCGGAGCGCGGCGATCTCGTCCTCGGTCAGCCCCGCGTCCAGCGCGAGCCCGCGATGGTGCGCCCGCTCGTACTCGCAGGACCGGTGGTGCGCCGTCCGCAGGATCGCCAGCTCCCGGTCCCGGGCGGACAGCAGGCCGTTCATCAGCAGCGCCGACCCCAGCCCGATCCAGGACTGGAACAGCGACGGGTGGCGGGCCAGCGTCGTGAAGACGTTGAGCGGGCCGGTGGCGGCGGTGACGGCCTTGAGCACGTCGTCCCACTGCTCTTCCGGCAGCGGGGCGATGCGCGGAACGCGGTTTCCGGGGGTGTCGGCGCACATGGCGACATTTCTGCCACCAAATGGTGGGACAGTGCTAGAGCGTTTTGGTCATTTGGCCGGATCGTGCCAAATATCGGCCCGATTTCCTTGGTTCAGGTGCGGCGGGAGGTCGCCGCGACCGCCAGCCCGGCGAGCGCCTCGCGCGCCTCCTCGGCGATCGGCGCCGCCCGCAGCGCCCGCTCGGCCTCGTCGAGGTACCGCTCGATCATGTCCTCGCAGGCCGCGAGCCCGCCGGTCTCCTCGATGATCGAGCGCAGCTCGTCCACCCCGGGCCGGTCCAGCTCCGGGTCGCCGAGGCGCCGTTCGAGCGCCGCCGCCTGCGCCGCGTCCGCCCGCTCCAGGGTCAGCGCGACCAGCACCGTCCGCTTGCCCTCCCGCAGGTCGTCGCCCGCGGGCTTGCCCGTCTCGGCCGGGTCGCCGAACACGCCCAGGACGTCGTCGCGGAGCTGGAACGCGATGCCGAGCGGCAGCCCGTACGCGGTCAGCGCGGCGGGGACGTCCGGACGGGCGCCGGCCAGCGCCGCGCCCAGGTGCAGCGGCCGCTCGATCGTGTACTTGGCGCTCTTGTACTCGACCACCCGCAGGGCCGTGGCGACCGTCGCCGCGCCGCGCGTCCCCTCCAGCATGTCGAGGTACTGGCCGCACATGACCTCGGTGCGCATCAGGTCGTACACCGCCCGGCCGCGCCGCCTGCGCTCGCCGTCCAGCCCGCACGACTCGAACATCTCCGCCGACCAGGCCAGGCACAGGTCGCCGAGCAGGATCGCGGTGCCCTCCCCGAACGCCGCCGCGTCCCCCGGCCAGCCCTGCGCGCCGTGCAGCGCCTCGAACCGGCGGTGCACCGACGGCTGCCCGCGCCGCGTGTCGCTGGAGTCCATGACGTCGTCGTGGATCAGCGCGCTCGCCTGCAGCAGTTCCAGGGACGCCGCCGCGTCCACGATGCCCGCGTCGGCGCCGCCGCCCGCGGCGCGCCAGCCCCAGTAGCAGAACGCCGGACGCAGCCGCTTCCCGCCGCGCAGCAGCGCGTCCAGCGCCCCGAGCAGCGGCGACAGGTCGTCGCTGATGGCCAGCAGGCCCGGGCGCTGCCGGTCGACGAACGCGAGCAGCGCCTCGTCGACCTGCTTGCGGATGCGGCTCGTCGACATGTCGTGATCGTATCCAGGGGAAGGCATGCAACCGCCCGTCAGTAGCGCGAGATGTCCGCCGATCTTAGGAAATCTCCGCCATTCAGTGACAACTGGGCGTAAACGCGCGGCCCGTCCGGAACCGGCCCGGCCCCGGGCCCTACCGACCGCTCCTTCTGTACGCTGGTGGGATGCGATCCGTGCGCCCCGAACGGCCCCCCACAGTCCGCGAGCTGCTCGCCACCGGTGGAAGGTCCTTCTCCTTCGAGTTCTTCCCGCCCAAGAGCGAGAAGGGCGTGCGGACCCTCTGGCGTACGATCCGCGAACTCGAACCGCTGCGGCCCACGTTCGTCTCCGTCACCTACGGCGCCGGCGGCGGCACCCGCGACACCACCGTCGACATCGTCGAGCGGATCGCCACCGACACCACCCTCACCCCGGTCGCCCACTTCACCGCGGTGGACCACTCCCAGGCCGAGCTCCGCCACCTCATCGGGCGGCTCGCCGCCGCGGGCGTCCGCAACATGCTCGCGCTGCGCGGCGACCCGCCCGGCGACCCGATGGGGGAGTGGGTCAAGCACCCCGACGGCGTCGAGTACGCCGCCGACCTCGTCCGGCTCATCCGCGCCACCGGCGACTTCAGCGTCGGCGTCGCCGCGTTCCCCTACAAGCACCCGCGCTCGCCCGACATCGAGAGCGACACCCGCCACTTCGTCGAGAAGTGCCGCGCCGGCGCCGACTACGCCATCACCCAGATGTTCTTCCGCGCCGAGGACTACTTCCGGCTCCGCGACCGCGTCGCCGCGGCGGGCGGCGACGTCCCGATCATCCCCGGGATCATGCCGGTCACCCAGACGAGCACCATCGAGCGGTCCGAGCAGTTGTCCGGCGCGCCGTTCCCGCCCGAGGTCAAAGCCCGGTTCGACGCCGTCGCCCACGACCCCGAGGCCGTCCGGCGGCTCGGCATCGAGCACGCCGCCGAACTGTGCCGCGAACTCCTCGACCAGGGCGCCCCGGGCGTCCACTTCATCACGTTCAACAAGTCGACGGCGACGCGCGAGGTGTACGGGCTGCTCGAGGCCGACGGCTACTGCGACGCCCGTTCCGCGGCGGCGCCCGTCGCCAACGGCAGCGTCCCGCCCATGACCGCGTAGCGGGGCCCGCCGCCCGGGAACGCGAAGTCGGTCAGCAGGTCCACCATGCCGACCGACCGGTAGAGCCGGCGGGCGGGGGTGTCCGGCCGCCCCTCCAGCGTCGACAGCACCACCGTCCGCTCCGGCCTGCCCTCGCACAGCGCCGTCAGCAGGCCCCGGCCGAGGCCCCGCCCCTGCGCGTCCGGACGGACGTGCAGCTCCGCGACCTCGAAGGCGTCCTCCAGCCACGTCGCCGCGTGCTCCGGGCCGCCCCGCGCGGTGAGCGCCTCCAACACCACGTCGTGCCACCACTGGCCGCGCTCCCCGTGGAACCCGTACGCGAGCCCGTGGAGCGGCCCCGGCAGCCGCGCCAGCGCGCCCCGCCGCTCCGCGACGAACGCGCGGAACCCGGGGTACCGCGCGTGCCGCTCCATGATCGTTCGCCGGCCCGGCAGCTGCTCGCGCGGCGGGTCCATCGCCGCCGCGTAGACGTCCAGCAGCGGGTCCAGTCTGCGCAGGAAGGCCCGTTCGTCGATCTCGCGCAGCTTCGCGTCCCTCACCCGCCCGAGCCTAGACCCGGGCCACGGTCCGGGGGGTCGCCGACAGCCGATCGTAGACGTCCCACAGGATCCGGTCGGCCGCCCGCCGCAGCCGCGCCCGCTCCGCGTCGAGCGCCGAACCCCACCGGCGCGCCTCCGGGCCGAGCCACGCGTCCGTCCCGCCGAGCGTCTTCACGGGCGCGTCGAGCGCCTGCCGGAGCCGGTCGATCCCCCCGTAGGCGTCCGCGTACGCCCGGTAGAGCTGCGCGTAGGCCGGGTTGGGGCGCTCCGTCGGCGCCAGCGCCCCGGCCGCCGCGCCCTCGATCGGCGGCGGCAGGCTCCCCGGAGGCGGCGGCGCGCTCACGCCCGCCCCCCGTGAGCGGACGGCCCCCCGCGCGCCCCGGCCGGAGCCGCGCTCGTCCCTGCGCTCCGCCCGGTCATGACGCGGGCCGCGACGTCGCCAGATCCAGCTTCCCGACGGCCTCCCGCGTGCGCGCGCTCCAGTCGGCGCCCGCGATGACCCGCACCGCCACCGGACGGACGTCCGCGCGACCGGCCTCGGCCAGGAACGCCCGCAGCCACCCGACGTCCATGCGGATCTCGTTGCTCGCCATGCCCAGCGACTCCCGGATCGCCCGCAGCCGCGCCTCGTCGCCCGCCGCGCCCGCCAGCAGCCGGGCGGCGCCCGCCGGGCCCAGCCGCTCGTACAGCCGCGCGGTGTAGTCGGGATCGTCGGCGCCGGCCGTCAACCGCGTCCACACCGGTGCCGGGACGGGCGCGCCGTCCTCGAACGCCGCCCGCAGGGCGCGCGCGTCGCCCTCCGCCGCCCGCTGCGCCGTCCGCCGGTCGGGGTGGCCGCCGATGTCGCCCGCGCCGCGCGACGTGAGCCCGCCCGGCGCCGGCGTCCC
>NZ_JBHTJA010000039.1:0-60086 GCF_042675525.1 Actinomadura sediminis | reverse complement strand
GCCGCCCGCGCCGGGGCCGCCGCCGCGGTCGACGACGCCGTCCGCCGCCTCGCCGCCGCGCAGCCCCGCGACCAGGTCGAGCACCTGCTCGCCGAGGCCGAGGCCGCGCACCGCGCCGCCGTCGACGCCGCCCAGGAGGCCCGCGACCGCGTGCAGGAACTGCAGCAGGCGCGCCTCGACGGGATGGCGGCCGTCCTCGCCGAGGACCTGCGGGACGGCGAACCGTGCCGTGTCTGCGGATCCACCGAGCACCCCGCGCCCGTCGCGTCCCTCGCGGTCGTCCCGACCGAGGACCGGATCGAGCGCGCCCAGGCCGCGTACGAGGAGGCGGGGGCGCGGCGCGAGGCGGCGTCGAACCGGGTCGGGAGGCTGCGCGCCGAACACGACGGCCTGCTCGAGACCGCGGGGGAGACGTCCGTCGAGGCGCTCGCCGCCGACCTGGACGCCGCCCGGGAGTCCCTCGCCGCCGCCGGGGCCCGCGCCGCCGAGGCCGAACGGCTCGAAGCCGTCCTGCACCGCGACGAGCGGGAACTCGAACGCGTCCGGGACGCCGCGCGGGAGAACGACCGGCGGCTCACCGAGAACCGCGCCCGCGACCGGGAGCTGGCCGACGAGCAGGCCCGGCTGCGCGCCGAACTGGACGAGGCGCGCGGCGGCGACGCGACGCCGCAGGCCCGGATGGCCCGGCTCGGCGGCGAGGCCGACGCGCTCGCCGCCGCCGTGGAGGCGCAGCGCGACGCGGACCGCGCCGAGGAGGAGCTCGCCGCCGCCCGCGCCCGCGCGAAGGCCGAGGCGGAGGCGCAGGGGTTCGGGACCCCCGACGAGGTCCTCGCCGCCGAACTGTCCGACGAGGACCAGGGCGAGCTGCGCGACCGGCTCCGCCGCTTCGAGGACGAGGAGGCCGCCGTCCGCGACCTCCTCGGCGACCCGGAGCTGATCGCCGCCGCGCGGGCCGCGCCCCCGGACGTCCCGGCCCTGCAGGCCCGCTTCGCCGCCGCCGAGTCCGCGCACACGATCGCCGCGTCGTCCGCGCGCGCCGCCCGCGCCCGCCTCGCCCGCCTCGCCGACCTGCGCGCCGACCTGGACGCGGCCGTCCGCGACTGGCGCCCCGCCGCCGAACGGCACGCCGTGGCCGAGCGGCTCGCGGGCCTGGCGTCCGGGAAGTCGGCGGCGAACGAGCGCGGCGTCTCGCTGCCCGCGTACGTCCTCGGCGCCCGGCTGGAGCAGGTCGTCGCCGCCGCCAACGAACGCCTCGTGCACATGTCGGGCGCCCGCTACGAGCTGATCCCCACCGAGGCGAAGGCGGCGGGCGACCGCAGCCGCAGCGCCGGCGGCCTCGGCCTGCGCGTCGCCGACGCCTGGACGGGCCGGGAACGCGACCCCGTGACGCTGTCGGGCGGCGAGTCGTTCATCACCTCGCTGTCCCTCGCGCTCGGCCTCGCCGACGTCGTCACCGCCGAGACCGGCGGCGCCGAGATCGGCACCCTGTTCGTCGACGAGGGCTTCGGCACGCTCGACGCCGAGACCCTCGACGAGGTCATGGACGTCCTGGACGGCCTGCGCGACGGCGGCCGCGCCGTCGGCATCGTCAGCCACGTCGCCGAGCTGCGCGCACGCATCCCCGCCCAGCTCCGCATCACCAAGGAGCGCGGCGGCTCCACGGCGAAGATCGTCGTCTGAGCCCTGGAGATCATCGTCTGCCCGCGGAACGTCGGCGGTCCGCTCTAGAGTCGGGTCCCATGTGGCAGGACTTGTCGGTCATCCCGGCTTCGTGGCGGTCGCGCGTCCATCCCCGGAAGGACGGCCCGACGGCGCCGGACCCGGCGGTGGACGAAGCCCTCGCCGGGGACGTGCTGCGGCGCCTCGCCGGCGTCCGCGAGCGTCTCGTCGAGTACATCGAGACCGGCGACCGCTTCTTGTTCGACGAGGAGCTGATCGACCCGGCCCGCGCGTACCTGAGCGGCGAGGCCGACCCGGTGGGCGCCGCCGCGACGCTCGTGCTGCTCTCCGACACGACCGTCGCGTCCGGGTTCTACGGTTCGGCCGGGCCGCGGACCCGGACCCGTTTCGACGGGCTGGCCGACGCCTGGACGGCCGAGCACGGGCTCGCGTTCGCCGCGAGCGCGTTCGTCGAGCTGAGCGGGATCGGCCCCCGGATGGCGTGGCCCGGCACCGATCATTACGCGCGCGGCGTCCACGCGTCCATCGAGCACTCGCTGGCCCTGCTGTGGGACGCCAGGCACGGCGGCGTCCGCCGGATGCGGGAGCTGCTGACGGCCGCCGACGAGGCGGTGCTCGACCGGCTCGGCGCCCTGCGCACCACGGGCCCGCGCCGCGTCGTCGCGTCCTATCTCGTCCCGCAGAGGGACGACTGGCTGGACGAGTGTCTCGCGGCGGCCCCGCCCGGCACCGGGTGGGAGGGGAGGGCCGGCTGGATGCTGTGGTGCTGCCCCGGCTCGGCGGCGCGGTTCGAGCAGGCCCGCGGCGTGCTGCACAGCGGCCGGTACGAACTGGTGCCGGACGTCCTCGCCACCGTCTACGCGGCGGCGGGCCCGGCTCTCGTGCCCGTGCTCGGCGCCGCGCTGGACGACCGTCCGCTCGCGCAGAACCGCGACGCGGTCCTCACCCTGCTGGCGAGGCTCCCGTACGACGAGGCGTTCTCCGTCCTCGTCGAGCGCGCCGACGCCGCGCCCGTGCGCCGCGCCCTCGGCGCCGCCGCGCGGCGCTTCCCCGAACGCGCCCGGCGGCTCCTGCCGTCCGAGCCCGGACCGGCCGGACGCCCCGTGCCGGACGCGTCCGAGGGGGCCCCGGACGCGCCGATCGCGCTGCCGGAGCTGCTCCTCCGCCCGCCGTGGGACCGGCCCGTGTCCCGCGGCGTCCCCGGCTTGAAACCGCCGTCCGGGCGGGCCGTCGTGTGGCAGCCCGGCGAACGGGAGCGGTGGGCCGCCGAGGCCGCCGCCTGGCGCCCCGAGGTGCTGGGCGGCAAGGACCCCGACGCGGCGCTGGCGAAGGCGATCGACGCGGTCCGCGCCGGGACCGGCGACCGCATCAGGCAGGAACTGACCGTGTTCCTGCACGCCCCCGACGACGTCGTGGACACGCTCGTCCCGGGATGGGAGCCGTACAGCCACGACTTCACCTACGGCTGGATCCGGCCGTTCATCGCGCGATTCGAGCTGGGCGCCCGCGAGGTCGCGATGCGGTTCGCGGCCCGCCCGCGCAAGCACCACGCGCGGCAGGCGCGCGAAGCGCTCCTGCCGTTCCGGGACGCCGAGGTCGCCGAGCGCATGGCCGGGTGGCTCGCCCGCGGGGTCGAACCGCTCGACCCCGTCCGCGACTGGTTCGGGCGGCACGGCGCCGCGGCCGTCCCGCTGCTCGTCCCCGCCGCGCTCGGACGTCCGGGCGCGCGGCGGCGGCAGGCGGAGCACGCGCTGCGGTTCGTCGCCGAGCTGACGGGCCCGGCAGACGTCGTCGCGGCGGCCGGGGAGCACGGGGAGGCCGTGCGGCGGCTCCTGGCGGAGCCCGCGCTCCCGCCGGAGCTGCCGAAGATCCCCGGGTGGGCCGCACCGGGCGTCCTGCCGCGGGTGCGGCTGCGCGACCGGGCCGCCGTGCTGCCGGACGCCGCGGCCGGCCACCTGGTGACGGCGCTCGCGGTCGCGGCGCCGGGCCTGGACGAGGTGCGCGAGGCGTGCGACCCGGCGTCGCTGGCCGCGTTCGCGTGGGCGCTGTTCGAGCGGTGGCTCGCCGAGGGCGCCCCGCCCCGCGACGGCTGGGCGCTGCGGTCGCTCGGCCTGGCCGGCGACGACGACACCGTGCGGCGCCTGGTGCCGCTCGTCCGCGAATGGGCCGGGACGAAGAAGCTGCACGACCGGGCGGTGAAGGGCCTGGAGGTCCTCGTCGCGATCGGCACGCCCGTCGCGGTGCTGCACCTGCACGAGATGCGGCGCAAGGGCGGGACGTCCGGGGTCAGGGAGGCCGCGCGGACGCTGTTCGGGCAGGTCGCGGCACGCGCGCACCTGACCGCCGACCGGTTGTCCGAACGGATCGTCCTCGACTACGGTCTGGACGCCGACGGCGGCACGACCCTCGACTACGGCGCGCGCCGCTTCCGCGTCGGCTTCGGCGGCGGGCTCGAACCGTACGTCGCCGATCACACCGGGCGCCCGCTCGCGGCCCTGCCCGAGCCGGGCGCGGGCGACGACCCCGAACTCGCCGAGGCCGCCCGCCGCCGCTTCACCGCGATGAAGGCCGAGGTGCGGACCGCGTCGACCTACCTCATGGAACGGCTGGAGAAGGCCATGGTCCGCCGCCGCACGTGGACGGTGGAGGAGTTCCGCGCCCTGTTCGCCGAGCACCCCCTCGTCCGCCACATCGCCCGCCGCCTCGTGTGGACGGCCGACGGCGCCGCCTTCCGCATCGCCGAGGACCGGACGTTCGCCGACGTCCACGACGACGCGTTCGTCCTGCCCGGCACGGCCGTCGTGCGCCTCGCGCACCCCGCCGAACTCGGCGACGACCTCGGCGCGTGGACGGAGACGTTCGCCGACTACGAGATCGACCAGCCGTTCCGGCAGCTCGGCCGCCCGTTCCACCTCCTGACCGAGGACGAGCGCGCGACCGGCCGGTTGAAGCGGTTCGAGGGACTGGCCGTCGACGAGAACCGGGTCCACGCCATGGAGTACCGCCGCTGGGCGCTCTCCACCCTGGTGGGGGACGTCCACCCGGGCGGCGATCTCCCGGGCGTCCTCCTCGCCCGCGAGGTCCCGGACGCTCTCCGGGTCGAGGTCACGGTGCGGCGATGGGGCGTCGCCACCGGGATCGAGCACCGCGTCGGCACGGTCGCGGTGGACGCGGCGGATCCCGCGCTCGCGTCCGAGGCCGTCGCCGACCTCCTCTGGCTGGTCGGGTGACGGGCGCAACGCCGCCGATCACCGCCGCCGCCGGAGCGGCCGCGCCCGGTCAGGGCTTGCGGCCGACGCCCGCCATCAGCCAGCCGGACGGCGGGTCGTAGGGGCGGTCGGGACGCCACTCCGGCGCGGGGACGAGGCCGGGGTCGACGAGGTCGAGGCCCGCGAAGAACCCGGCCAGCCGGGACGCCGGGCGGAACTCGACGGGGAAGCCGAGCAGTTCGACGATCTTCTCGTGCTTCTCGAGGTCGGCCGGGGTGAGCCGGTCGGACGCCAGGTCGCAGATCACCAGGTGGCTGCCGGGCGCCATCGCGCCGCGGAACGCCCGCACGACGCCGTCCGGGTCGTCGGCCTCCGGGATCTGGTCCAGCATCGCGATCATCAGCACCGCGACCGGGCGGTCGAGGTCGATGAGCGCGGTCAGGTCGGGGTCGCCGAGGACGTCCGCGGGGCGCCGGGCGTCGCCGTGCACGGCCGTCGCGGTCGGTACGGCGTGCAGCAGCGCCTGGTAGTGGACGACGGCGACCGGGTCATTGTCGACGTAGACGGTGCGCGCCTCGGGGGCGGCGCGTCCGGCGAGCTCGTGCACGTTGCCCTTGCCGGGGAGGCCGCAGCCGACGTCGATGAACTGCCGGACGCCCGCGTCCAGCAGGTAGCGGACGGCGCGGCGCATGAACTTGCGGTTCTCGCGGGGCAGCAGGTGCGCGACGCGGTGCATGGCGAGCGCGGCCATGGCGACATCGCGGTCGGGGCCGTAGTTGTCCTTGCCGCCGAGCGAGTAGTCGTAGACGCGTGAGCTGGCGGCGCCGGGCCGGTCGAGCATGGGGGATCACCTCGACGGGTGAGCGGGGCGGGTCGAGGAACGCGACTGCCCAGTCTAGTTCATCGTGATCACGGTGTGCACGCTCCGCGCAACGGAAAGTGCCCGCCCGTCTTGTCAGTCCGCGACGGGGCGGGACGCGCTGCGCGGCGGCGACATGGCCCTCGCGGACGGGCTCGACCTGCGGCACGGCCGGCTGTGGGCCGCCCACAACATCAGCGACGCGCTCACCCGCTGGCGCGTCTCCCGCGACGGGCGCGACGCGCGGCTGGAGCGCCGCGTCGTCGACGCCGACCTGGACGCCCCGACCACGCTCGTCCGCGTGCGCGGCACCCTCTACGTCGTCCGGTCCCAGTTCGACGACGGCGGCCCGCTCGGCGAGGGCGTCCCCGAGACCCCGTTCACCGTCGCCGCCGTCCGCGGCCTCTGACGGCGTCCGCGCGAAGGCCGCCGCCCCGCCCGCCCGCCGGGCGGGGCGGTAGCCTTCGGGGCGTGGGGAGCGACTCGTGAGCAATGTTGAGGATCGTCCCGTCGAGCAGGACGTCTGCTCCGCCGACGCGGCCGTCGCAGGCGAACCGGAACTCGAACCGCTGCGCCCGCGCGACGTCCCGCTCGGCGGGCCGCGCGCGATGCGGGTCCGTCGCGTCCTGCCCAACCGGGACCGCCGCATGGTCGGCGCGTGGTGCTTCGCCGACTCCTACGGCCCCGACGACATCACCGGCCGCGCCGGCATGCAGGTCCCGCCGCACCCCCACATCGGGCTGCAGACGGTGACGTGGCTGCTGCAGGGCGAGGTGCTGCACCGGGACGGCCTCGGCAGCCGCGCCCTCGTCCGTCCCGGCGACCTGTCGCTGATGACGGCGGGCCCCGGCATCGCGCACTCCGAGCAGTCCCCGCCCGGCCATTCGCCGGTGCTCCACGGCGCCCAGCTGTGGGCGGCGCTGCCCGGGGCCGCCCGCACGACCGCGCCCGCGTACGAGTTCCACACCGGCCTGCCCCGGCTCGACCTCCCGGGCGCGGACGTCGCGGTGTTCGTCGGCGAGCTCGACGGGGCCGCGTCCCCGGCGGGCGTCCACTCGCCCCTCGTCGGCGCCGCGCTCCGCGTCTCCGCGGACGTCCGGCTGCCGCTGGACCCCGGGTTCGAGTACGCGGTGCTCGTCCTGTCCGCCGAGCTGACGGTCGAGGGCCGGGAGGTGCCCACGGGCGACATGCTCTACCTCGGCAGGGGGCGCACGGAACTCGCCCTGTCGGCCGGCCGCCCGGCCCATGCGCTGCTCCTCGGCGGCGAACCCTTCGCCGAGGACCTCGTGATGTGGTGGAACTTCGTCGGCCGCACCCACGACGACATCGTCGAGGCCCGGACGGACTGGGAGCGCGACCGCTCGGGGGCCCGCGCGGACCCCCGCTTCGCCCCCGTGACCGGCTACGACGGCCCCGCCCTGCCGGCGCCCGCGCTGCCGAACGCGCGGCTGAAGGCCCGCGGCCGGTACCACCGGCACTGAGTGGTCCTCGTCACAGTCGGGCCGCGATCGGGCGCGTCCGGCCGATTCCGTGCGTCATACGGGGCAAGGACCGTTCCCGATGCTCCGCAGGAGGCCCTGTGACCACCACCGCGCCGCACCGTCCCGCCACCGAGACCGGGGCCGGCACGCCGGCCGGCACCGCCGCGACCGGCGTCCCGGCCCCGGCGCCGGGGGGCCGGTTCCGGCCGGTCCGCAAGATCGCCGTGGCCGTGGCCGGGACGGTGGTGATCGCCGCGGGCATCGTGATGCTGGTGATCCCCGGCCCGGGCGTGGTGGTCATCCTCGCCGGCATCGGGCTGCTCGGCACCGAGTTCCCCGCCGCCAAGCGGGTCAGCGAACGCTGCTACGGCTACATCCGGACGGCCTGGGCGAAGATCCGCCGCAAGGACTGACGCGTCACGCGGGGCCGGTGCTGCGGCGGACGACCAGCTCGCTCGCCACCACGCCGGGCCGGCCGGGCGGCGCGCCGCCCGGGTCGGCGAGCCAGGCGAGCAGCAGCTCGACGCAGTGCCGGCCGAGGGCCGCGAAGTCCTGCCGGACGGTGGTGAGCGGCGGGGTGAGGAACGCGGCCTCCGGGATGTCGTCGAAGCCGATCACGCTGACGTCCTCGGGGACCCGGCGCCCGCTCTCGTGGATCGCCCACAGCAGCCCGAGCGCGATCTGGTCGTTGGCCGCGAACACCGCCGTCACGTCCGGGTCGGCCGCCAGCCGCCGGCCGCGCTCGTAGCCGGAGCGGGCGCTCCAGTCGCCCGGCGCGCAGTCCGGCACCTCGGCGCCCGCCGCGGCGAGCGCGTCCCGCCAGCCGCGGGTGCGCTCGACGGCCTCCGTCCAGTCCGCCGGTCCCGGCAGGTGATGGACGGTCCGGTGCCCGAGGTCCAGCAGGTACCGGGTGGCCTCGCCGGGGGCGCGGTAGTGGTCGGCCTCGACGGTCGGGACCGCCGCGGGCGGCCCCAGCAGCACCGTCGGGAGGTCGCCCGGCAGGTGCCGCACCGCCTCCTCCGGCGGCACGTGCCCCGGGATCATGATGAGCCCGTCCACGCCCTGGTCGCGGAACCGCTCGACGGCCCCGGCGACCGTGTCGCGGCCCGCCGACCCCAGCCCCGCCACGCTGGTGAAGAAACCCGCCTCGCGGGCGTGCCGCTCGATCGACGCGATGATCGACGCGGGCCCGTGCAGGGCCGTGTCGAAGCTGACGACGCCGAGGGTGCGGGACCGTCCGGTCGCCAGGGCCCTTGCCGCCGCGTTCGGGCGGAAGTCCAGTTGCGCGGCGGCGGCCAAGACCCGGTCCCGGGTCTTCGGGCTGACCATCGGATGGTCCTTGAAGACCCGGGACACCGTCTGGTGCGAGACTCCGGCCAGCCGGGCGACGTCGCGCAGGCCCGGCCGCGTGGGTGGCGTGGCGGTCATGTCACCCCGAACATACCGGGCGGGCGGCGGCCGCGTCGCCGTTCACCGGGCCGCGCCGCTGCGCCGCTTGGTCCAGATGTCGAACGCGACCGCCGCGAGCAGCACGAGCCCCTTGATCAGCATGACCCGCTCGCTGGGCGCGCCGAGCAGCGACATCCCATTGTTGATCACGCCCATGAGCAGGCCGCCGGTGATGGCGCCGATGACCCGGCCGACGCCGCCCTGCACGGCCGCGCCGCCGATGAACGCCGCCGCGATGGCGTCCAGCTCGAACATGGTGCCCGCCGTCGGGCCCGCCTGGTTGAGCCGCCCGGCGAACACGATCCCGGCGACCGCCGACAGCACGCCCATGTTGACGAACAGCCAGAACGTCACCGACTTGACGTTCACGCCGGACAGCCGCGCCGCCAGCGGGTTGCCGCCCATCGCGTAGATGCGGCGCCCGAACACCGACCGGTTCGTCAGCGTCGTGTAGGCCAGCACCAGGGCACCGAGCAGGACGAGCACCCACGGGAGGTTCTTGAACCTGGCGAGCTGCACGGCGATGAACATCACCACGACGACGGCCAGCGCGTTCTTCGCCGCGAACACCGCGATCGGGTCGACCTGCTGCCCGTACCCGATGCGGCCCTGCCGCCGCCGCCACCCCAGCACGACGAACCCGCCGACCAGGGCGAGCGCCACCAGCAGCGTGAACAGGTCCGCGCCGCCGAGGAACCCGAGACCGATGTTGCCGAGGTAGCCCGACAGGAACCCGTTCGCGATCGTCCGGACGTCGTCCGGGAACGGGCCGATGCGCTGGTTGTCGAGGACGGTCAGCGTCAGCGCGCGGAACATCAGCATCCCGCCGAGCGTCACGATGAACGCCGGGATCCCGAAGTAGGCGATCCAGTATCCCTGCCACGCGCCGATCGCGGCCCCGGCGAGCAGCGTCAGCAGCAGCGCCAGCGGCCACGGCACGTCGTGGTTCACCATCAGGACGGCCGCGATCGCGCCGGTCAGCGCCACCACCGACCCCACCGACAGGTCGATGTGCCCGCCGATGATCACCAGGATCATCCCGATCGCCAGGATCAGGATGTAGGAGTTCTGGACGATGATGTTCGAGATGTTCCCGGGCGACAGCAACTGCCCGTCGGTCAGCACGGCGAACAGCGCGACGATGATCGCGAACGCGATGTAGATGCCGCTCTGCCGCAGGTTGACCGGAAGGCCGCGGCGGCCCTTCGGCGGCTCGGCCGCCGGCGGGGAGACCGCCTCCCCGGCCTTGGCGACGCTGCTCATGGACTGGCCTCCTCGGTCTGGGTCATGTACTGCATCAGGCGCTCGGGCGTGGCGTCCGCCCGCGACACCTCACCGGTGATCCGGCCGGCCGCCATCGCGTAGACGCGGTCGCAGATCCCGATCAGCTCCGGCAGTTCGGACGAGATCACCAGCACGGCCCGGCCCTGCTCGGCCAGCGTGTTGATGATCGAGTAGATCTCGTACTTCGCGCCGACGTCGATGCCGCGCGTGGGCTCGTCCAGGATCAGGACGTCCGCGTCGGTGAACATCCACTTCGACAGCACGACCTTCTGCTGGTTGCCGCCGCTCAGCTCCCCGGCGGGCGCCAGGACGCTCGGCGCCTTGATGTTCATCTCCCGCCGGAACCGCTCGGCGACCTCGTACTCGCGGTTGTCGTTCACCCAGCCCGCCTTCGCGAGCTTGCCGAGCCCGGCCGCCGACACGTTCCGCGTGATGCTCTCGATGAGGTTCAGGCCGTAGGTCTTGCGGTCCTCGGTCGCGTACGCGAGACCGTGCGCGATCGCGTCCCCGACCGTCCGGATCCGTATCTCCTCGCCGTTCTTGAACACCCGGCCGCCGATCCGGGCGCCCCAACTGCGCCCGAACACGCTCATCGCGAGCTCCGTCCGGCCCGCGCCCATCAGGCCCGCGAGCCCGACGACCTCGCCGCGGCGCAGCGTCAGCGCGGCGCCGTCCACCACGACGCGGTCCCGCTGGGTGGGGCTGTGCACCGTCCAGTCCTCGATCCGGAACACCTCCGCGCCCACGTCGTGGACCCGCTCGGGGTAGCGGTGGCCGAGTTCGCGGCCCACCATCCCGGAGATGATGCGGTCCTCCGAGACGCCGTCGCCGTGCATGTCGAGCGTCTCGATCGTCCGGCCGTCCCGCAGGATCGTCGTGGAGTCGGCGATCGACCGGATCTCGTTCAGCTTGTGCGAGATGATCACGCAGGTGATGCCGTCGGCCCGCAGTCCGCGCAGCAGGTCGAGCAGATGCCGCGAGTCGGCGTCGTTGAGCGCCGCGGTCGGCTCGTCCAGGATGAGCAGCCGCACCTCCTTCGAGAGCGCTTTCGCGATCTCGACGAGCTGCTGCTTGCCGACGCCGAGGTCCATCGCGGGCGTCACCGGGTTCTCCCGCAGGCCCACCCGCTCCAGCAGCGCCGCCGCGTCGGCGTTCGTCCGGTTCCAGTCGATCAGCCCGAACCGGCCGCGGCGCTCGTTGCCGAGGTAGATGTTCTCGGCGATGGACAGGTACGGGCTCAGCGCCAGCTCCTGATGGATGATCACGATGCCGCGCCGCTCGCTGTCGCGGATGCCGGAGAACCGGCACGGTTCCCCGTCGAACTCGATCTCCCCGCTGTAGTCGCCGTACGGGTGGACGCCCGACAGCACCTTCATCAGGGTCGACTTCCCGGCCCCGTTCTCGCCGCAGATCGCGTGGATCTCGCCGCGCGCGACCTCCAGGTTCACGTCCTGCAGGGCCTTCACCGCGGGAAAGCTCTTGGTGATCCCGCGCATCCGCAGTATCGCGTCCGTCATGCTCCTCCTCCCGAGGACGCCGCTACTGCAGTTCGCCCGCGGTGTAGTAGCCGCTGTCGACGAGCACCTTCCGGTAGTTCTCCTTGGTGACGATGACCGGCTGCAGGAGGTTGGACGGCACGACCTTCTCGCCGTTGTCGTAGTCCTCGGTGTTGTTGACCGGCGGCTTCTGCCCCTTCAGGACGGCGTCCGCCATCTGCACCGTGACCTCGGCGAGCTTCCGGGTGTCCTTGAAGATCGTCGAGTACTGCTCGCCCGCGATGATCGACTTCACCGAGGCGACCTCGGCGTCCTGCCCGGTGACGACCGGGTACGGCTGCGCGCCGGTGCCGTAGCCGTTCGACTTCAGCGCCGACAGGATCCCGATCGACATGCCGTCGAACGGGGACAGGACGCCGTCGACCTTCGCGCCGTCGCGGTAGTGCCGCGTGATGAGGTCCTCCATGCGCGCCTGCGCGCGGGCCCCCTCCCACCGCAGCGTCGCCATGGTCTCGAAGTCGGTCTCTCCGCTCTTCACGACCAGGGTGCCCTTGTCGATGTACGGCTTCAGGGTCTCCATCGCGCCGTTGTAGAAGTACTTGGCGTTGTTGTCGTCGGGCGAGCCGGCGAACAGCTCGACGTTGAACGGCCCCTTCTCGGCGCCCTCCGAGCCGTCCGCCTTCTTCACCCCCAGCCCGACCAGCAGGGACGTCGCCTGCTGCACGCCGACCTGGTGGTTGTCGAACGTCGCGTAGTAGTCGACGTTGGGCGAGTTGAGGATCAGCCGGTCGTAGGAGATGACCGGGATCTCCTGGTCGGCGGCCTTCTGCAACTGCGTGGTCAGGGCGGTGCCGTCGATCGGCGCGACGATCAGCAGCCGCGCGCCCTTGGTGATCTGGTTGTCGATCTGGTTGGCCTGCGTCGGGATGTCGTCCTCGGCGTACTGGAGGTCGACCTTGTAGCCGAGTCCCTCGAGCTGCTTCTTGACGTTGTCGCCGTCGTGGATCCACCTCTCGGAGGACCGCGTCGGCATCGTCACGCCGATCAGCGCGCCCTCCACGGGCGCGTTCGCCCGCTCCTTGTCGATCGTCTTCTCGCTGGACCCGCACGCGGTCAGGCCGAGCGCGAGCCCGACGCCCAGTGCCATGGTGACGAGCTTCCGTGGCTTCACATCTCACCTCGGGGGTGGTGGCGGATGGTTCGCGAGCTACACTGTTACCGGTCACATCACCATGTCAAGACCCCCCTGTGCTCCGCATCACAACCGTGACCCGCCCGGCCGCGGGCCGGGCGGGCCATGGGCGGGCGAGCGGGTCAGTGCTCCAGGGGGGTCAGGTCGAGGCGGGCGAGCCGGTCGGGGTCGGAGAGGATGTCGATCGCGACGATCCGCTCGCCGGAGACGGTGAAGCTCATGATCGAGAAGAGCCGGCCGTCGACCGTGTTCACCAGGCCCGGCGCGCCGTTGACCAGGACGGGACGGCCGACGGCGGTGCTCGCCATGCGCTGGAAGGTGGCGGCCTGCCCCGCCACCTCGCGGACGCCGCGCAGGACCCGCATGCCGCCGGGGAGCAGCGTGCCCGCGTCGGCGCGCAGCACGACGTCGGGATCGAGGACGGCGACCAGGCCCTCGATGTCGCCGCCGTGCGCGGCGGTGAGGAAGGCGTCGACCACCCGCCGCCGCGCGACCGGATCGGGGTCCGGGACCGGGGCGGCGCCCCGCACCCGCAGCCGGGCGCGGCTGGCGAGCTTCCTGGCCGCGGCCGGGGTACGGTCGACGATCGGGGCGATCTCCTCGAACGGCATGCCGAACATGTCGTGCAGGACGAACGCGAGCCGCTCGGCGGGGTTCAGCGACTCCAGCACCACGAGGAGCGCGAGCCCCACCGCGTCGGCCGTCATCGCCCGGCGCTCGGGGTCCTGGCCCTCGGCACCGGCGGCGTCCTCGCCGACGAGCGGGTCCGGCAGCCGCGCCTCCAGCGGCGTCTCGCCCCGCATCCGGCGGGAGCGCAGCATGTCCAGGCACACCCGCCCGACGACCGTGGTCAGCCAGCCGCCCAGGTTGTCGATGTCGTCGCCCGCGCGCGCGAGCCGCAGCCAGGCTTCCTGGACGGCGTCGTCGGCCTCGGCCAGGGAGCCGAGCATCCGGTACGCCACCGCCTTCAGGTGCGCGCGGTGCTCTTCGAATCGCTCGGCCAGGAAGTCGCGCTCGTCCATCGTCGTCCTTCGTCCTCGGTGGTCGTCACAGCATTGACGAACGGGACGGGGCCGATGTGACCGGGGGACGGCTACGTTTCGGATCCGGAGCGCAGGACGAGGATCGCCGTGTCCACCGACGAGTAGATCGGGAAGAGGCGGGTGAGCCCGGTCGTCCGCAGCACCTCGCGGATCCGGGGGTTCACCGAGACGAGGGCGAGCGCGCCGGAGTCGCGCAGGAGGGGGAAGATCCCCGTGAGCACGCTGAGCCCGCTGGAGTCCATGAACGCGACGTCGCCGAAGTCGAGGATCAGGTGGCGGGCGCCGTCGCCGAGCAGCGCGGCCAGGTCGTCGCGCAGCCGCGCGACGGTGGAGATGTCCACGTCGCCGGTGAGCGTCACGACGGCCAGGTCGGTGTGGATCGGATGGAACCGGCTGTGCACGGTCAGGGCCATGGTGTCCAGGATGTGCCCCCTGGGAGCCCGGTCATGCCCGGGGCGTGCACCGCCGGTCCGCTCACCGCGCGGCTCAGGTGTTCTGCGCGGACGGCCGGCGGCGCGGCCTGCGCCGCGGCTCGGCGGCCGGTGCGGTCCCGCGCCTGGCCGCGCGGGGCGGCGGCGCGGCGGCCGCCGGAGGACGGGCCGGGGGACGGGCGCGGGTGATGCGGGCGAGTTCCGGATCGCCGGGGCGGACGCTGGTCGTGCGCGCGGTGACGCCGGCCGCGGCCATCATGGCGTCCACGTCGCGCCGCTGGTCGGGGACCACGAGGGTGACCACGGTGCCGCGCGCCCCGGCGCGCGCCGTGCGGCCGCTGCGGTGCAGGTAGTCCTTCGGGTCGGCGGGCGGGTCGATGTTGACGACGAGGTCGAGGTCGTCGACGTGGATGCCGCGGGCCGCGACGTCGGTGGCGACCAGCACGGTGACGGCCTCGGTGCGGAAGCCGTCCAGGGCGCGGTTGCGCTGCGACTGGGTCTTGCCGCCGTGCAGCGCGGCGGCGCGCACGCCGCGGGACGTGAGCTTGCGGACGAGCCGGTCGGCGGCGTGCTTCTTGGCCACGAACATGATCACCCGGTCGCTGCGGGCCGCGACGTGCACGGTCGTCTCGTGCTTGTCGGCGTCGGCCACGTGCAGCAGGTGGTGCTCCATGGTGGTGACCGCTCCGGTCGGCGGGTCGACCGAGTGGGTGACGGGATCGTCGAGGAACGCCCGCACGAGCCGGTCGATGTTGCGGTCGAGGGTCGCGGAGAAGAGCATCCGCTGCCCTCCGGCCGGCGTCTGCTCGAGCAGCGCGGTCACCTGGGGAAGGAAGCCCATGTCGGTCATCTGGTCGGCTTCGTCGAGCACGGTGGTCCGCACCCGGCCGAGCCGGCAGTCGCCGCGCTCGATGAGGTCGGCGAGACGTCCGGGGGTCGCGACCACGACCTCCGCGCCGCTTTCGAGGGCGGTCGCCTGCCGGTTGATCGACAGGCCGCCGACCACGGCGGTCAGCCGGAGGTCCAGCGCCGCCGCGTACGGTTCGAGCGCTTCGGTGACCTGCTGCGCGAGTTCCCGGGTGGGGACCAGGACGAGCGCCAGCGGGGCGCGCGGGCCGGCGCGGTGGCCGGCGGTGCGGGCGAGCAGCGCCAGGCCGAAGGCGAGGGTCTTGCCGGAGCCGGTGCGGCCGCGGCCGAGGACGTCGCGCCCGGCGAGCGCGTTCGGCAGCGTCGCGGCCTGGATGGGGAACGGGGCGGTCACGCCGCGGGCGGCCAGCGTCGCGAGGAGCGGGGCCGGCATCGGGAGGTCGGTGAACGACTCGACCGGCGGCAGCGGCGGGGTGGACCCCTTGGGCGAGGCGAACTCGGTGCCGGGGCGCCGGCCGCTCTTGGCCGGACGGGACCCGGACGAGCGGGCGCGGGTGGGACGGGACATGTCGGGAGCCTTCCACAGGAGCGGTGCGTGTCGAGGAAGGCTCCGCGGTGCGGGGCCGCGGCGTGGCGCGGCCCGGCGAAGAACTTCAAGAACGACCGTGGACGAGCGGCGCCGTTCGCGCCGCGTGGGGCCGGCGGCTACGGGGATCGCGCGCTCACGCGGGCGATGCCGTGCGGCACGGCCGCGGAGGGCGGCCCGAGTGGCCGCCCTCCGCCGCCGGACGATCAAGCGGGAACGATGTTCTCCGCCTGCAGGCCCTTCTGGCCCTGGGTGATGTCGAACGACACCTTCTGGCCCTCCAGGAGCTCACGGAACCCCTGGGCGGCGATGTTGGAGTAGTGGGCGAAGACGTCGGCGCCGCCGCCGTCCTGCTCGATGAATCCGAAGCCCTTTTCGGCGTTGAACCACTTCACGGTACCGCTGGCCATATCGATCTCCTTCTGGTCGGTCCTCGACGTGCGACCTGCGCGCCGAGCTGCCGCGATGGCCCATCCGGAAGATCCAGAACAACAAAAATGCGCTTGGGCCGAACGCCGCAAGCGCACCAACAGCATGTCTATGGGAACCGCAACCAATTAGTACGCTACCACATGATTTCTCGGGTGCGCGGAAATCGTGCGCGTGGACCCGTACGCACGGGTAAATTTCAGGTCAGACATCGGGGCGACGCCCGGCGGCCTCCCGGTGCGCGCATACTGGAGAGTGATGAAAACGTCTAAGCCCGCCCAGCGGCGACACCTGCCGACCAGTCCGTTCAAACCACCGCCCGCGGCCCCGCCGGTCAAGGAGTTCGAGCTCCAGGACCGGGTGAGCCACGACAAGTACGGGCTCGGCCGCGTTCTGGAGGTCGACCCCGGACGCGCCGTCCTGGTCGACTTCGGAACGGAGAGGGTCAGGGTTCTCGCCCCGTTCGCGAAGCTGTTCAAGCTCTGATACCGCCCGCGCTGCGGGCCGCCGCCGTCCGGCGGGCGGGCGCCCCTTCGCGGGGCACCGCCTTCCCGTCACGGGGGCGCCGGTCTCGCCGGCGCCCCCGTGACGGGACGGTCCGGCCCGCCGGCGTCCTCAGACGCCGGTGAGCTCGTTGGCGGGCCGGGGCGTCCGCGCCTCGGCCTTCACCTCGCCCGACTCGATGTCGACGGCGTACAGCGTGCGGCCGCCGGGGTCGGTGACGTACGCGGTGTGGTCGCGCACGTGGAGGGTGGGCCGGGGCCGCTGCCACTCCAGCGGCTCCCGCCACGCGCCCATGACCTCGATCTTCTTCGTCACCTCGGCGCGTTCGGGGTCGATGACGTGCAGCGCCCCGTCGGTGCCGAGGACGAGCGCCTCCCCGTGGGGCCCGCGCCCCAGCGAGCGGAACGTGTAGCTCGTCCCGAGGTCGACCAGTTCGAGGTCGCCGGTCCGCGTGTCGATGAGGGAGACCCGCTCGGGGCGTTCGAGTTCGGCGTCGGGGTCGGTCTTGTAGTCGCCGAGGACGATCGGGGACTCCTCGTGGCCCGCCTGGTTGCCGATGCGCCCGTACTCGTCGGGCGCCTCGACCTTGGTGATCTCGCCGTCCCGGTAGACGAGCGCGCCGTTCTCGCAGCCGATGACGACGGCCTCGCCCCGGGCGGTCGCCTCGCCGTGGACGCCCGGGCACTCCTCGCTGCGGGCGATCTCCTTCCCGTCCGGGTCGAGGACGTGCACGCCGGTGCGCTCCTCCTCGGTGCCGAGCGTGGTCAGCAGCCCGCCGTTGGAGAGGGCGACGGCGACGCCGTGGTGCGGGTGCTCGCTGTCGTGGGACTGCGTCTCGGGCAGCCCGTCGCCGAGCCCGGCCGGGTCGAAGACGGTCACCTTCCCGGTGCCGTCGGAGAACAGGACGGTCTTGCCCGCGTGGTGCACCACGTGGCCGGGCTTGGGGGCGGCGAACTCGTCGTCGGTGAGCCGTGCGGCGGCGGCGTCGAGGACGCGGAAGCCGGTGGACGTCGAGACCAGGACGTGGCGGCCGTCGCCCGCGGGGTTGACGCGGTTGAAGCCGTCCAGGGGGATGTCCTCGACGACTTCCAGCGTGCCGGGGTGGAGGACGTACAGGCCGCCGTCGTAGGTCGCGACGAGCGGGTCCCGCACCTTGGCGGCGGCGGGGGCGGAGGTCTCGCTCCGCGCGGCGGAACCGCTCTGGCCGCAGGCGCTCAGCGTGAGGCCGAGCGCGACCATCGTCGCGGGCAGCACGCGCGAGAGCCGGACGGCACGCGCGCGGGGCCGGGATCGCATGGGGTGTCTCACTTCTTGTCTCGCTTCCGCTGGGGATCGGAAAGGTTCTGCGGAACGGGTGTCAGGGCGCGGTGAGGCCCTGGGCGATGGCCTCGGTGTTGGCGCGCATCATCCGCAGGTAGGTGGGGGCGCCGCCGCCGGCGCCGGTGAGCGACTCGGCGTGGAGCGGGACGACCGCGATGTCGAGCCCGGTCTCCCGCGCCATGACGCGGACGAGCCGGTCCGGCCGGGAGGAGTCGGCGAACACCGTGCGGACGCCCGCCGCGCGGACCGCGTCGGCCAGCGACTTCAGGTCCGAGCCGCTCGGCGAGGCGAGCGTGGTGCCGCTCGGGACGACGGCGCCGACGACCTCGAAGCCGTAGCGCGCGGCGAGGTAGCCGAACACGTGGTGGTCGGTGACGAGCTTGCGCCCGCCGGGCGGGATCTTCGCGAACGCGCCCCGCATGTACGCGTCGAGTTCCTCGACCTGCCCGCGGTACGCGGCCGCGGCGGCGCGGACCTCGTCCTCGTCGACGCCGTCGACGTGCTCGACCACCCGGTCGGCGATGACGTCGACGGCGGCGAGCATCCGGACGGGATCGGTCCAGAAGTGCGGGTCCGGCTCGCGCGCGGTGTCGCCCCCGGCGTAGGGGATCGGGTCGACCTCCGCGCCGACCGCGAGGGCCGGGACGCCCTGCTCCTCGGCCGCGCGGACGTTGCGCCCCACGCCCTCCTCGAGCCCGAGCCCGTTGTGGACGAGCAGCGCGGCGTCCTCGATGCGCGCGGCGTCGCGTGCGGACACGCCGAACGAGTGCGGGTCGGCGCCGGGCTTCATCAGGACCGTCACCTCGGCCTGGTCCCCCACGATGGCGCGGGTGACGTCGCCGAGGATGTTCGTGGTGACCACGATGCCGGACCGTTCGGAGCCGAGCGCCGAGCAGCCCGTGACCACGGCGCAGAGGACGGCGAGGAGCACGGCGGGGAGCACGGCGCGGCATCCGCCCCGTCCGCCCGCCGGACGGGACGCGGGTGCGGTCACCATCCCGTCTCCACCATGTGCGCGGGCGAGAAGGGCAGGTCGAACGTGCGCGCCAGGCGCAGGTCGTCGTTGTAGTCGATCTCGTGCACGGCGTTGCCGGCCGGGTCGTTGACGTACGCGCGGGCGGTGTCGACTTCGATCACCGGCGAGGCGCCCGCGTCCTTCAGCGGGCCCGTGTCCTTCAGTAGTTCCGTGTCCTTCAGTAGTTCCGTGCGCGCCAGTTCTTCGCCCGTCGCGGGGTCGTAGGAGCGCAGGGCGCCGTCGCGGCCGAGCAGGAGGACGGGCGCGTCCTCGCCGGCGGCGTTCACCGCGACCGCGGGCGCGTCGCCGACGCGCTTCCAGGCGCGGGCGCGGACGTCCAGGACCCAGGCGCCCGCGTCGCCGGCCCGGGCCGCGAGCACGTCGGATCCGGGGCGGTGGCGGAACTCCGCCGCCCGCTCGTCCCGCGGCACCGCGCCCGGGTAGGCGATCTTCGTCGCCCGGAACGTCCCGTCCTCGCGGGCGACCAGCAGGGCGCCGTCCGCGCAGCCGAGGACGGCTCCGCGCCGGGTCTCCGCCTGCCCGGCGGGCTCGGGACACGTCTCGGGGAGCCGCGACACGCGGCGGCCGTCGCGTCCGTGGACCGTCACCTCGCCCTGCCGGGAGGCGACGACCAGGTGCCCGGCGTGGGCCACGGCCAGCCGGCCCGGGACGCGCGCGAGTTCCGCGATCTTCCCGGTGTCGAGGGCCTTGCGGTCGAGGACGCGCACCTCGTCGCCGTCCGCCAGGACGGTCACGGCGATGTCGCCGCTGACGCCGGGCGCCCCCTGGACGTCCAGGTCGCCGACCGTCCGGGTGTCGGCGCGGTAGTGGTGCACGTGGTCGCCGTGCTCGACGGTCCAGGTTCCGCCGTCGAAGACGCGCAGGCCGTCCGCGGTCGACAGGTAGGCGAAGCGGCCGTCGCCGGAGACCGCCGTGACGCCGCCGGCGTCCCCGGCGGGCGCGGTCTCGCCGGTGGCCGGGTCGAGCGTGCGGACCGGGCCGCCGCCCGCCTCGGCCAGGACGAGCCGCCACTGCGCCTCGGCCGTCTCCTCGGCGCCCTCCACGTAGCCGTGCGGGGCCGGTTCCGCGCCGGCGGGCCCCTTCTCCGCGCCGCCGGAGCCGCCGCACGCCGCGAGGAAGAGCCCGGCCGCGAGGACGGTCGTCGGCGCGCGCCACCGGGCGCGTTTCGTGCTGCCACAGATCATGACGGGTACTCGGGTTCCTTTCGGGGGTCTCCGGCCGGCGCCGGGGCACCGCGCGGACGGCGGTCGCGCAGGCCGGCGCCGAGCGCGGAGAGGAAGAACAGGGCCACGGCGGTCGCGGCGATCGTCGCCCCGGCCGCGGTGCCCAGATGCCAGGAGACGAGCAGGCCGGTGAAGGTCGACAGGGCGCCGAGCAGCGCCGCCCCGGCCATCACCGTCGGGACGCCGCGCGCCCACAGCACCACCGCCGCGGGCGGCGCGATCAGCAGCCCGAACACCAGCAGGGTGCCCACCACGTGGAAGGACGCGGTGATCGCGAGCGTCAGCAGGGCCAGCAGCAGGGCGTTCGCGAGCCGGGGCCGCAGGCCCAGGGTCCGCGCCTTGCGCGGGTCGAAGGTCAGCGCGACGAAGCCGCGGTGGCCCGCGGCGGCGATGCCGGCCGCGACGCACAGCGCCGCCGCCAGCACGGCCAGGTCGCGCGGCCGCACCGCGAGGACGTCCCCGAACAGGAAGCCGGTCAGGTCCACCGCGAAACTCTGCGAGTGCGACACCAGGATCACGCCGGTGGCGAGCATGCCGACGAACAGCAGCCCGATGCCGGTGTCGCGCGACAGCCGCGGGGACCGGGACAGCGCCGTGACGCCGAGCGCCATCGCGGCCGCGCTGAGCAGCGCGCCCACGAACAGGCTCCCGTTCAGCAGCGACGCCGCCGCGACCCCGGGCAGCATGCCGTGCGACATCGCGTCGCCGAGGAACGCCATGCCCCGCAGCACGACCCAGGTGCCCGCGAGCGCGCAGATGCCGGAGACCAGCAGCCCGCCGACGAGCGCTCGCTCGACAAAAGACACCCCAAAGGGGGCGAAAAGCCACTCCATGGGCAAGGATCGTACAATGAAAACCGTTATCGTTTGCAAGGGGGAGTGATGGACGAGACGGCGATCACGATGCGCGGGGTCCGGGCGGGCTACGGCGCCACGACGGTGCTGCACGACATCACGGCCCGCGTGCCGCGGGCGCGCGTGACCGCCCTCGTGGGCCACAACGGCTCGGGGAAGTCGACGCTGCTCGGCGTCCTCGCGGGGGCGCTCGCGCCGACGGCGGGCACGGTGGAGCGGTCCGGGGACCGGCGGCCCGCGCTGGTGCTCCAGCACACCGACGTCCCCGCCGCGATGCCCATGACGGTGCGGGACGCCGTGGCCATGGGGCGGTGGGCGGACCGCGGCTGGTGGCGGCCGCTCACCAGGGGAGACCGGGCGGTGATCGCGGACTGCATGGACCGCGTGGGCGTCGCCGGCCTCGCCCGCCGGCAACTGGGCGAGCTGTCCGGCGGCCAGTACCAGCGCGTGCTCATCGCCCAAGGGCTCGCGCAGCGGTCCGACCTGCTGCTGCTCGACGAGCCCGGGGCGGGCCTTGACCGGGAGTCCCGGCGGCGGATCCTCGGGATCTTCGACGACCTGGTCGCGGACGGCGTCACGATCGTCCACGCGACGCACGACGCCGACGCGGCGGAGCGCGCCGACCACCGGCTGCCGCTGAAAGAGGGCAGGCTCCTCGCCGGGGAGCCCGCCCTAGAACGGGCTCAGAGGTAGAGGCCGGTGCCGTGCTCGGGGCGCTCGCTGGCGATGGCGTGCAGGTCGCGCTCGCGCATCACCAGGTAGTTCTCGCCCTGGATCTCGACCTCGTACTGGTCTTCGGGGTGGAACAGGACGCGGTCGCCGGGCTTGACGACGCGCACATGGTGGCCGACCCCGCAGACCTCGCCCCAGACCAGGCGATTGGTCTCCTCGACGGTGGCGGGGATCACGATCCCGCCGGTGCTGCGGCGCTCCCCGCTGTCCTTCTCGACCTTGATCATGACGCGGTCGTGAAGCATCTGGACTTCGAACTTCGGCTCGGACACGCGGGCGAGTTTAGTCGTTTGTGCGGGTGAGGGCGTTCCACGCGTCCCCGACGATCTCCGGGAGGGCGCGGGACGCCCGCCAGCCGAGGTCGGCGCGGATCGCGGCGGCGTCGCACACCAGCGCCGGCGGTTCCGGCCGGGCCGGGCGCCGCAGCGCGCGGACGGGCCGCCCGGTGACCCGCTCGACGGTCGCGACGACCTCGTGGACGGACGCGCCCGCGCCCGTCCCGACGTTGTAGACGCGGTCCTCGCCCGGACGGACGGCCTCCAGCGCGCGGACGTACGCGTCCGCGAGATCGTCCACGTGCAGGTACTCGCGGACCGCCAGTCCGTCGCCGTTGATCTCCAGGTGCGGCTCGTGCCCGGCGGCCACCGCGAGGGACTTCGGGATCAGCCGGGTCGGGTCGGGATCGGGACGGCCGTCGACGGCCCCGGACACGTTGAACGTGCGCAGGACCGTCGCGCCGATCGCGCCGGTGCGGGCGTGGTGCCGGATCATCTGCTCGGCGGCGAGCTTGGTCGCGCCGTACGGGCTCACGGGCGCCGTCTCGGCCGTCTCCGCGAGGGGCCGCCCGTCGGGCGGCGGGGCGTAGACCGCGGCGGTCGAGCCGAACACCACGCGCGTCCCGTCGCGGCCCGCGGCGCGCAGGAGGGCGAGCGTGCCCCGGACGTTCGTGTCGTAGTAGGCGAGCGGATCGTCGAACGACGCGCGGACGCGGGTGAGCGCCGCGAGATGGCACACGCCGTCGTAGGGCCCCTCCGGCAGGGGGCCGAGGAGGTCGCCCGCGACGGGACGCACGCCGCGCGGCAGGTCCGCGTCGCGCCGGACGAGCCCGTCCACGTCGTGGCCCGCCGCCGCGAGCCGCCGGGCGACCGCGTAGCCGATGTAGCCGCCCGCCCCGGTCACCAGGATCCGCATGCGTCCCAGCATCGCCGATCAGGCGGCGGCTTTCACGCGACCCCCGGGGCGCGGGCCGTCCTCGTGGCGCGGGAACAGCGCGAGGGCGGCGAGGGCCAGGCCGAAACCGGCCGTCCGCAGCAGGAACGGCCCGGGTTCGCGCGGCCACGCCTCGCCGAACAGGACGGTCCCGCTGACGATCAGGTACAACCGTCCGATGACGGTCAGGACGGCCGCGACGATCGCCACCCGGCAGCGCTGCAGCGCGACCTGGAGCTGGCCGAGCGCGATCGCGGCGAACCCGAGCGTGAGGTACGGGTACGGCGACTCCAGGACCGCCCCGAGGCTGCCGGTGTCGGCGTGCACGAGCGCGATGCCGCGGATCCCGGCCTCGGCGAGGCCCGCGCAGGCCCCGGCGCCGATGCCGTAGGCGACGCCGGAGAGCCGGCGGGCGTGCCGGCCTCCGGCCTTGCGGTCCCCGACGAGCCAGACCAGCGCCGCGACGAGGAACGCCGGGACGCACAGGGCGAGCATCGGCCACGGGCGGGCGAGGGTGCCGGCCAGGGTCGCGTCCGCGACCGGGTCGCCGGCGGGGTCGGCCGACACGCCGATCAGCAGGGTGGCGAGGACGAACAGCGCCATGCTCGTCCATTCGCGGGGCGTCAGCCGCTCGTCGAGGAACCACACGGCGTACGCGACGAGCAGCACGAGCCCGACGGCGAAGACCGGCTGGGCGACGGTGAGCGGCAGCAGCGAGAACGCGACGATCTCGTAGCCGAGCCCGAGGAACAGCAGCAGGCCGCCGCCGAGCCAGATCGGGTCGGTCAGCATGAGGCGGGCGACGCGGAACGGCCGTCCGCCGCGCAGCGGTTCCATCCGGCGGGCGGACACCCGGAAGATCAGGAACGCGATGTAGTAGGTGGTGGTCGCGATCAGCGCGAGGGCGGCGGGGCCCGGGTCGTGCATGCGGAATGACCTCCCGGCGTGCAGGGCGAAGGACGCCGCCCGCGCGCCGGAAGAGCGACGTGCCCTCTTACCTTGCCCCGCCGCGCCCCGCGTGACAAGGGATCAGTCGTACCTGCGGCCCCGCGTGGACGAAAGGCGCGCGACGAGCCCCTGCGGGAGGAGCCGGGTGAGGCCGACGATCGCCTTGTACTGGGCGCCCGGGACGCTGACGCGCGCGCCGCGGCGGAGGTCGCGGAGCCCGGCGTCGACGACGGCGTCCTTGTCGAGCCACATGAACTCCGGAAGGTCCGACATGTCCATCTGTGCGCGCTCGTGGAACTCGGTGTGCACGAAGCCGGGGCAGAGCGCCATGACGCGGACGCGGCCGCCGGAGCGGGACGCGATGTCCGCGGCGACGCCCTGGCTGAAGCTCACCACCCACGCCTTGGACGCGCCGTAGGTGCCGCGCGTCGCGAACGCCGCGACGGACGACACGTTGACGACGCCGCCGCGGCCGCGCTCGAGCATGCCGGGGAGCGCGGCGTGGGTGAGGCGCAGGACGGCCTCGCAGTGCACCTTCAGCATGGCGAGCTCGTCGGTGACGGGCACGTCGAGGAAGACGCCCTTGTTGCCGAACCCGGCGTTGTTGACGAGGAGGTCGACGTCCCCGCGGACGCGTTCCTCGGCGGCGGCCAGGCCGTCCTCGGCGGCGAGGTCGGCGGTCAGCGTCTCGGCGCGCACCCCGTACCGGTCGCGCAGGTCGGCGGCGGCCCGGTCGAGGCGGGCGGTGTCGCGGGCGAGGTGCACGAGGTCGAATCCGTCGGACGCGAGGCGCCGCGCGAAGGCGGCGCCGATGCCGGCGGTCGCACCGGTGATGAAGGCGGTCGGCATGCGCCGAGCCTACCCACTGGTAGCGGGGCGCGCGCGGAAGTGGCGCGGGTCGGGGCGGCGGGTGGCGCGGCGGTAGGCGAACGTGAACCCCGGCCAGTTGTTCACGACCGTGTCGTCCGCCCGCCGGTACCAGCTGTCGCACCCCGCCTCCCACACGGTGGTGCGCATGCGGGCGCGCATCTCGCGGACGAACGCGTCCTCGACGTGCGGGCGCACGTCGATCCAGGCGAGGTCGCGGCGGCGCAGGACGTCCACGCAGCCGGTGACGTACCGGAACTGCGACTCCAGCATGTAGATGATCGAGTTGTGCCCGAGGTTGGTGTACGGGCCGTAGAGCAGGAACAGGTTCGGGAAGCCGCTGACCGTGATCCCGAGGTGGGCGCGGGCGCCGTCCCGCCACGCCTCGGTCAGCTCCCGCCCGTCCCGCCCGACGATCTTCATGGGGGCGAGGAAGTCGGTGGTGCTGAACCCGGTCGCGTACACCAGCACGTCGGCGGGGTGCTCGCCGCCGGACGTCCGGACGCCCGACGGCGTGATCCGCTCGATCGGGTCGGTGACCAGGTGGACGTTCGGCCTGGTGAGGGCCGGATAGTAGTCGTTGGACACCAGGATCCGCTTGCAGCCCATCCGGTAGTCGGGCTGGAGGGCGCGCCGCAGGGCCGGGTCGCCGACGGCGTCGCGCAGGTCCCGCCGGAACCGGTCCTCCATGAGCCCCATCAGCTTCGGGTACTTGAAGAAGCCGAGCGCGCGCGACTCGAGCTGCGCGTAGACGCGCGCGCGGCTCAGCCCGTACACGCCCGGCACGTTCCTGAGGACGGACTGCTTCCACGGCGGGTACGGCCGGTCGGGCTTCTCGATGACGTACGGCGGCGTCCGCTGGAAGAGGTGCAGTTCGGCGACCTCCCGGGCGATCTCGGGGACGATCTGGATCGCGCTGGCGCCGGTCCCGATGAGGGCGACGCGGCGCCCGCGCAGGTCGACGCCGTGGTCCCAGCGGGCGGAGTGGAAGCTCGGGCCGGTGAACGACCCGCGCCCCGCGATCTCGGGGAGCGCGGGCCGGTTGAGCTGCCCGCACGCCGACACGAGGACGCGCGCGTCCAGCTCGCCGGCCGTCGTGGAGATCCGCCAGAGCGCGGCGTCCTCGTCGAACCGGGCCTCGGTGACCTCGGTGCCGAACCGGATCTGGTCCAGGACGCCGTACTTGCGCGCGCAGTGCCTCAGGTAGTCGAGGATCTCGGGCTGCGGCGGGAACCGGCGGGTCCAGTCGGTCTTCGGCTCGAAGGAGAACGAGTAGAGGTGCGACGGGACGTCGCAGGCGGCGCCGGGATAGGTGTTGTCGCGCCAGGTGCCGCCCAGCTCGCGGTCCTTCTCCAGGATCACCACGTCGCGGATCCCGGCCATGCCGAGCCGGATGGCCATCCCGATGCCGCCGAACCCGCTTCCGATGATCACCACGCTGTGCGTCATGGGCGCCGTCCCGAATCTCGTTCTGGTGAACTCTGCTCCGAGCGTAGGTGACCATGAGGTCACTGACCAGAGCGGCGGAACGAGCGTTTTGTCGGCGGGTCCTGCCACGATCACCGGCATGCCCGACGCACCCGGCGCCGCCCCGGACGCGCCCGCCCACGCCGCCGGCGAGGCCGCCGGCCCGTCCGTCCGCCGCCGGGCCGCGCTCCGACCGGAGGAAGCCCCATGGACCTCGCCGCCCGCCTGCTACGCGTCCTGACCGCCCCCGCGGCCGAGGACGAACGGTTCGTCGTCACCGACGCCGAACTGGCCGCCCTGCCCGACGCCGCCGTCGGCGACCTGCTCCCCGCCGCGTACGCGGTGCCCGGCACGGTCGGCGCATGGGCGGCGACGAGCGCCCGGTTCGCCGTCGAGCGCGCCGCCGCCGAGCGGCAGCCGGCCTTCGCGCCCGAGGCGTGCCGCCGGATGTTCGACGCCCTCGTCACCGGCCTGCCGCATCGCGGGTGGGCCGATCTCACGCTCGGCACGGCGGCGCTCGTCCGCTGCACCGGCCCGTGGCCCGACCTCGCCGGGCCCGCGCGCACGCTCGTCCGGTACCTGCTGGACGCGGACGACGCGAGCGCGCCGCTCGCCCTGCTGGCCGTCGCGGGCCTGGCCGCCCCGGAACCGTCCGCGACCGCCCCGGCCGCATCCCCCGCGAACGCCGCAGGCGGGACCCGGCCGGAACGAGGCGGGCTGCTCGGCGAGGTCGTCGAGCGGCTCTCCCGCGACGCCGCGCCGATCGCGCGCGGGGAGATCGAGGCCATCGCGGGGCTGCGGCCGTCCGACCGGGTCAGGCTGACCGAACTCGACCGCCGCCGCACGCACACCGCCCCGCCGCCCCTGCCGGACGCCTGGCACATCGCCGCCGGGATCCCCGGGTACGCGGCGTGGGCCGAGAGCGCGCTGCGGGAGGCGGCCGACCGGGCCCGCGCCGTCCAGGACGGAAAGATCCCCTACAAGGCCGACAAGGCGTTCGCGGCCGGCGAGGTGACCGCGCTCGGCCGCGCCGCGCGCGTCGCGCTCGCCGCCGACGAGCCGTGGCTCCCCGCCCTCGCCGAGCGGCTCCTTCCCGACATCGCCGTCGCCCCGACGGCCGCGAAGACGCTGCCGTCCCAGGCGCTGCTCTACGAGTTCGTCCGGGCGGCGCAGGACGTCCCGACGCCCGAGCTCGTCGCGGCGATCAGGAACGTGCGCGGGCTCGTCCGGCACGCGGCGGTGCCCCCGCGGCTCGACCGGATGCTGAAGAAGGCCGACGCGGCCCTCGCGGAGCGGACCGAGGTGGCGCTCCGCCTGCCCGGCCTCGGGTTCGGGCCGGACGGGGTGCTCCGCCGCGAGCTCGGCGACCACACCGCCGTGGTCACGATCGAGGGCACGGCGGCGCGGCTGGCGTTCGCCAAGGACGGGCGGGGGGTCCGCAGCGTCCCGGCGGCCGTCCGCCGCGACCACAAGGAGGCCCTCGCGGAGCTGCGCGACCTCGTCAAGCGGGTCGGCGCCCAGCTCGCCACGCTCGTCCGGGCGCTGGAGGGCGGCCTCGCCGTCCGGGCCCCGCACCCGTTCGGCCGGTGGCGCGACCGGCTCGTCCGGCATCCGGTCGCGGGACCGGCCGTGCGCGCCCTGATCTGGGAGGTCGAGACGGAACCGGGGGCGTGGACGGCCGTCCTGCCCGAGACCGGCGCGCTCCCGGACGCGCCCGACGACGCGGCCGTGCGGCTGTGGCACCCGATCGGCGCGACCGCCGGCGAGATCCGCGCGTGGCGGGACGCGGTCGTCGAGCGGAACGTGCGGCAGCCGTTCAAGCAGGCGTTCCGCGAGACCTACCGGCCGACCCCCGCCGAGGAGGAGGCCGGCACGTACTCGAGCCGGTTCGCCGGGCATCTCGTCCACTACCGGCGGCTGTTCGCGCTGTTCCGGGCGCGCGGCTGGGCGAGCCGCCTGCTCGGCCCGTGGGACGGCGGCGCCGAGGACGAGGCGTCGCGCGTCCTGGCGGGGGAGTGGCGGATCCGGTTCGCGCACGTGCTCGCCGAGCACGGCCCCGACGACCTGGCGGGCACCGGCCGGGTCCGGTTCGACCGGCTGGCGGGCGGCGCGTGGCGCGAGGCCGCGCTCGCCGACGTCCCCCCGGCCGTGTTCACCGAGGCGATGCGGGACGTGGACCTGTTCGTCTCCGTCACCTCCATCGCCGCCGATCCCGAGTGGACGGACGGCGGCCCGGCGCTCGCCTACTGGGAACGGGCCGGGTTCGGTGACCTGGACGAGAGCGCCCGCACCCGCCGGGACGCCCTCGCCCGCGTCCTGCCCCGCACGAAGATCGCCGGCCGCTGCGCGCTGGACGACCGTTTCCTCACGGTGCGCGGCGAACTGCGCACGTACAAGATCCATCTCGGGTCGGCGAACGTCCTGATGGAACCCGACGGCGCCCACCTGTGCGTCGTCTCCGGGCGGCGGCCGCCCGGGCGGGTGTTCCTGCCGTTCGAGGAGGAGCGGCTCGCGCTGATCCTCAGCAAGGCGTTCCTGCTCGCCGCCGACGACCGGATCACCGATCCGTCCATTAGGGAGCAGATCGAGCGGGGTGCGCGATGACCGAGGAGGCGGCGGAGGCGGCGGCCGGGACGGCGGCGGAGGCGGCGTCGGCGGAGGCGGGGTCCGCGACCGTGACGTTCCGGGACGAGACCGCGGCCGGGAGGCCCGTCGCGGAGTTCTCCGTGGCGGGGCTGCCCGGACGCATGACCGTCCGGGAGCTGATCCGGCTGCGGGTCCGGGAGGAGGCCGCCCGGCACGGCGCGAGCCCGTCCGGCCGGTTCGACGGGCTCGTCCGGCCGGACGGCGGCGAGGCGCGGCCGGACGGGAACCGCCCGCGCGATCCGCGCGAGCTCGACTGGGAGCGGCGGGCGGAGATAGCCGAGCGGGCCTTCCTCGGCAACGGCTTCATCGTGTTCGCGGGGGACCGGCAGGTCGAGGACCTCGACGCGGAGGTCGACCTCACCAGCGATTCCAGCCTGGTCTTCCTCAGGCTGGTCCCGCTCGCCGGCGGCTGACCGCTACGGCAGCAGGCCCAGCTCGTGGGCGCGCAGGCCCGCCTGGAAGCGCGACTCGGCGTCCAGCAGCGCGAGGATCTCCGCGACGCGCCGCCGGTAGGTGCGCAGCGACATGCCGAGACGCCGCGCGGCCGCCTCGTCCTTCAGGCCCTCGGCGAGCAGCCGCAGGATGCGGCGGCTCTCGCCGGTGAGCGCGGGCGCCCGGTCGCGGCGGTGGTCGGCGAGGTCGGCGGACCGGTCCCAGGCGGCCTGCAGCAGCGAGACGACGCCCGCGACCACGCCGGGCGAGCGGACGACCGTGTACTCGCGGACCCCGGCGTGCGGCGGGCCCGCCAGGATCGCGACGCGCCGGTCGACGACGATCGTCTCGTACGGCAGCGGGGCGGTGCAGATCCGGACGGTGACGCCCGCGCGCGAGGCGTCCAGCAGGTGCCGCTCGTACTCCTCGGTCGCCAGCGCCTCCGGGTTGTAGAGCTTGCGGACGGCGGGCGCGTGCCGCATGAGCCGCCGCTCGGCGAGGAGCCGCTCGCGGAAGCCGGGCAGCGCCCAGGTGTCGGGATCGCGGGCCGCGCAGGCGAACTCCTCGCGGGCCTCGAACAGGTGCCCGGCGCGCTCGAGCAGCGCGGCCTCGCCGCGCAGCGTGACGTTGCGGTCCGCGCCGCCGTGGGCCGCGCCGCCGTGATCCGTGCCGCCGGGGATCGCGCCCGGGCGGGTGCCGACGCTCATCGCCGCCCAGTCTGCCACCGCGCGGGGGCGGGCGGCCAGATGGCAGCAAGCTGCCAGCCGGTCGCTCGTACCGGGGCGAAGCGGCACGGTTAGTGGCATGACGAACGAAACGCATTTCATGCTCGGCGGTGACCTGCGGGTCCGCCGGATGGGGTTCGGCGCGATGCGGCTGCCCGCGGGGGACGTCGACGGGCCGCCGCGCGACCCCGGCACCGGCGTGAAGATCCTGCGGCGGGCCGTGGAGCTCGGTGTCGACCACATCGACACCGCCGCGTTCTACGAGCGGGGCGGCGTCGCGGCGAACCTGCTGATCCGGGAGGCCCTCGGCGACCCCTACCCGGAGGGCCTCGTGATCGCGACCAAGGTCGGCCCGTACAAGGGGCCGGACGACCCGTTCCCCACGGGGCAGGTGGCGGCGGACGGCCTGCGCGCCCAGGTCGAGCAGAACCTGGCCGAGCTGGGACTCGACCGGCTCGACCTCGTCAACCTGCGGGTCGGCGGCCTGGCGGAACCGGGCGGCGAGTCGATCGCCGAGCGGTTCGAGGTGCTCGCGGGGCTCCGCGAGGAGGGGCTGATCCGGCATCTCGGGGTCAGCCATGTGGACGCGGCGCAGCTCGCGGAGGCGCGGGCGATCGCCCCCGTCGCGTGCGTGCAGAACCGGTTCGATCTCACGATGTCGCGGGACGCGGCGCTGCTCGCCGAGTGCGAGGCCGCGGGGATCGCGTGCGTCCCGTACTTCCCGCTGGGCGGTTTCGGGATCCCCGACGACGCCCGCGTCGCGCGGGTCGCCGGGCGGCACGGCGCGACGCCCGCGCAGGTGCTCCTCGCGGGCCTGCTCGCGCTGTCCCCGGCCATGCTCGCGATCCCCGGCACGGGTTCGATCGGCCACCTGGAGGAGAACATGGCCGCGGCCGGTCTGCGCCTCACCCCGGAGGACCTCGCCGACCTGGCGGGCGGCGCGGAGCGCTGAGCGGACCGCTACCGAAGGGTGAAACGGTGATGTATCGTGTGAGACAAAGATGTCTCATCTGATACGGGGGGATCGCGCATGCGGATGCGCGAGAAGATCATCGAGGCGGCGCTGCGCCGCCTGAACGAGGACCCGGCGGCCTCGATGGCCGACCTCGCGGAGGCCGCCGGGATCAGCCGGGCCACCCTGCACCGCCACTTCGCCGGGCGCGACGAGCTGATCGACGAGATCGGCACCCAGGCGCTCGACCGCTGGGAGGCCGCCCTGGACGCCACCGGGGTGGACGCCGCCGCCGCGTCCGCCGACCCGGAGGTGCACTCGGCGACCGTCCGGGCGCTGCTGGAGGTCTTCGCGGACCTCGCCCACGAGCACGGCTGGTCGCTCACCTTCGCCGCGGCGGAGTCCTACCCCCACCTGCAGGAACGGTCGGACCGGCTGGAGGAGCGCGAGATGCTCCTCTACGCCGCCGCCCAGCGGTCCGGCGTGCTCCGCGCCGACCTGCCCGTCAGGTGGATCAGCAACACCGTCTACGGGATCTGCGTCACGGCCCGGGAGAGCCTGCGGCGGGGCGACGTCGCGCGCCGCGACGTCGCCCGGCTGATGGCCGAGACCTTCCTGACGGGGACGGGGGCCCGGCCGTGACCTCGAAGACCCCGCACGCCCCGGACGCCCCCCGCGCGGCCGTCGCGTCCGATCCGCGCCGCTGGGCGGGCCTGGCCGTCCTGTCGGCGAGCCTGCTGCTCGTCGTCATGGACATCACCATCCTCAACGTGGCCCTCCCGGCGATCTCCGCCGACCTGCGGCCCGGCACCGTCTCGCTGCTGTGGATGGTGGACGTCTACGCCCTCGTCGTCGCGGGCCTGCTCGTCACCGTCAGCGCGCTCGGCGACCGCTGGGGCCGCAAGCGGATGCTGATCGCCGGGTTCGCGGTCTTCGGCACCGCCTCGGTCCTGGTCGTGTTCGCCGACAGCCCGGGCGCGGTCATCGCGGTGCGGGCGCTGCTCGGCGTCGGCGGCGCGATGATCATGCCGTCCACGCTGTCCATGATCCGCACCCTGTTCCCGGACGGGCGCGAGCGCGCCACCGCGCTCGGCGTGTGGGCGGCCATGGCCGCGGTCGGCGCGGCGTTCGGCCCCATCGTCGGCGGGTTCCTGCTGGAGCACTTCTCCTGGCACTCGGCGTTCCTGGTCAACGTGCCGGTGATGGCCGTGGCGATCGTCGCCGGGCTCGTCCTGCTGCCGGAGGCGCGCAACCCGAGCCCCGGCCCGCTGGACTTCCCCGCGGTCGCGCTGTCGATGGCCGGGATGGTCGCGCTCGTCTACGCCATCAAGAGCGCCGGCAAGCACGGCCTCCTCGACGCCACGGCGCTGGTGTCGGCCGCGGTCGCCGCGGTGATGCTCGGCTGGTTCGTGCGCCGCTGCCTCCGCCGTCCCGACCCGCTGCTGGAACTGCGGCTGTTCCGCAGCCCCTCCTTCAGCGCGGGCGCCCTCGCGGCCCTGACCACCGAACTGGCGATGGCGGGCATGATGCTGCTGATGGCCCAGTGGATGCAGCTCGTCCAGGGGTACGGCCCGCTGGAGACGGGCCTGCGGCTGCTCCCGACGGCGCTCGCCGCGATCATCTCCTCCCCGGCCGCGCCGGCGATCGCCGCGCGGGCCGGTGCCCGGCCCGTCCTGGCGGGCGGGCTCGCGATCGCCGGGCTGGGCTTCGCCGTCCTCGGCCTGGCCCCCCAGCCGCTCGGCTACTGGCCGGTCGCCCTCGCGCTGATGCTGATCGGGATGGGCATGGGATCGCTCGCGATCGCGTCCGCCGTCATCATGGCGGGCGCCCCGCCCGAGCAGGCGGGCAGCGCCGCCGCCGTCGAGGAGACCAGCTACGACATCGGCGGCGCGCTCGGCATCGCGCTGCTCGGCAGCCTCGCCGCGGCCGTCTACCGCGGCGACCTGGCGACCGGCGAGCTGGCGTCGCTGGGCGTCACCGGCGGCGCCGCCGAGACGGCCCGCGAGTCCCTCACCGGCGCGCTGGACGTCGCCGGCTCCGTCAACGCGTCCCTGGCGGACATCGCGCGGACGGCGTTCGAGCACTCGCTCGGGCTCACCGGCCTCGCGGGCGCGCTCCTCATGCTGGCCGCCGCCGCCGTCGTGTGGCGCCTCACCCCCCGCGATCTCGACCTGTCGGCCGCCGATCACTGACCGGTGCCCGCCCCCGCCGCGCCCGGACCCCCCGAGGCCGTAGCCTGAAGCGTCATCGATGAGAAGGGAGCCAGATGTCGGCGACGCGGCTGCTGGTGCTCGGCGGCGTGCGGAGGTCGGGACGGGCGCACGGTTACACGGTGCGGCGCGAGCTGCTGTCGTGGGGATCGGACGAGTGGGCCCACGTGAACCCCGGTTCGATCTACCACGCGCTCAGGCAGCTCGCCAAGGAGGGCCTGCTGCACGCCCACGACGTCGAGGAGAGCGACGCGGGCCCCCCGCACGTGGACTACGAGATCACCGACGCGGGCCGGGAGGAGTTCCTGCGGCTGCTGCGGTCCGCGCTCGGCACGGTCGACGTCCGGCACCCCGAGATGCTGACGGCCGGGCTCGGGTTCCTCACCGAGCTGCCGCGCGCCGAGGCGATCGCGCTGCTGCGGCGCCGGCTGGACGGCCTCGCGGCGTGGCGGGCGTCGGTGAGCCCCCCGGCGGACGCGCTCGACCCGGGCGACCACCTGCGGGAGCTGCTCGGCTGGTGGACGCACTCCGCGGACGCCGCGACCGCGTGGACGCACGGGCTGATCGAGCGGCTCGAGGGCGGCGCGTACGTCATGGCGGGCGAGGCGCCGGAGAGCGCCGCGGCCGCCGGCACGGCCGGTTAGGGCCCGCGCGGCCGGATCAGGTGTCGACGAACGTCTGCGGGACGACGACGCGCAGCGCGTTGCCGCGCAGCCGGATCGTCACCGGCGTCCGGCCGCGGACCTCGCCGTCCACGTCCACGCGCAGCGGCGGGTCGGTCTCGATCTCGACGCGGTCGGTGGTGCGGAAGACGTCCTCGGCGAGGGAGCGGCGCGGCCCGGTCAGCACGTGCCGGGCCGTCGCCGACGCCAGCCGCAGCCGCCGCTCGTCGCCCAGCCGGTAGACGGCCAGCAGCCGGTCGTCGGGGCTCGCGTCGCGGGCGATCCGGGTGCCGCTGTGGTGGGCGCCGTTCGCGACGTTCAGCTGGTGGGTCTTCAGCTCGCGGGTCTCGCCGTCGATGGTGATCCGCGCCGTGAACGCCCGGTGCCGGGGCAGCAGGCCCACGGCCGTCAGCGCGTACGCGGCCCGCCCGGCGTACCGCTTGAGCAGGTGCGGGACGCTGTCCGCGACGTGCACCGACAGCCCGATGCTGACCATGTTCGCGAACAGGTGCGCGCGGTCGTCGCCGGGCCCCTCGGCGCGCGGGTCGCCGGTGCTGTCGAACCAGCCCACGTCCACGTCCGCGACCTTGCCGCCCGCGGGGGTCCCGACGCACAGGGTGCGGACGGCGCCCGGCAGGTCGAGCGGGAGCTCCAGGCTGCGCGCGAAGTTGTTGGTGGTGCCGAGCGGCAGGACGCCGAGGGCGATGTCGCGGTGCGCGAGGTTCCCGACCGCCTCGGCGACCGTCCCGTCCCCGCCGCCGACCACGACGAGGTCGGGCTCCAGCGCCAGGACGTCGGCGAACAGCCCGCGCAGCCTCCCGGGGTCGGTCACCGGGAACACGCGCACGAACTCGAGCCCGGCCTCGTCCAGCAGCCGCCGCGCCGTCCCGTACAGCCGGCGCCCGCGCCGCGACCGCGCGTTGATCACCAGCACGGCCCGGCCCCCGGACCGGATGGCCGACTCCAGTTCGGTCTTGCTGCGCATCTCAGTCCGCTCCGCCTCCGGGCCGATCGCCCATTCCCCGTTCGGCGTCACCCTACCGGTGACCCGGACCGCGATCCCCGGCCCGATATTTTATAAACCGATTACTCAACGTTGAAACACCGCGGGAAGCGGGGACATTTCTGCTGAGGACGGCTGGATTCCCGCGGGGGTGGCCCATGCGCAGTGCGACGTTCTTCACCGCTCCCTCCGACGACGGCGCCACGGTCGTCGCGGAGCACCGGCCCCGGCCCCGCGTGCTGGACCTGGCGGTCCGCTCCCCGGTCCTGCCGGGCGTCGCGCACGTCCGGCTGCTGCTGCCGCCGGGCTGGTCGCGGGGCGCGTCCCGCACCTGGCCGTCGCTGTGGCTGCTGCACGGCGGGGGCGGCCGCGCCGACCACCGGGCGTGGACCGACCACACCGACCTGGAGGACCTCACCGCCGCCGCCGAGGTGATCGTCGTCATGCCGGACGGCGGCCGCTGCGGCCAGTACACCGACTGGTGGAACCGCGGGGAGGGCGGCGCGCCGCGCTGGGAGACGTTCCACCTGGCCGAGCTGCGGCAGATCCTCGAACGCGGATACCGCGCGGGCGGCGAGAGCGCCGTCGCCGGGAACGCCATGGGCGGTTTCGGGGCGATGTCCTACGCGGCGCGGCATCGCGGCGTGTTCCGCGCCGCCGCGTCGTTCAGCGGGCCGCTGCACACCCTGCACGCCGACCCGTCCGCGCTCGACGCCGCCGACCTCGTCGAACTGGGCGTCGCCGTCGCCGAGCCCGGGCGGGACTGGACGGACGTATGGGGCCATCCCGAACGGCAGCGGATCGTCTGGCGGCAGCACAACCCGTTCGACCTCGCCGACCGGCTCGCGGGGGTGCGGCTGTACGTCAGCGCGGGCGACGGCGCGCCGGGCCCGTACGACCCGCGCCCCGCCCCGGCCGACCGCGACGCCCTGGAGGCGCTCGCGCACACCGTGGGGCGGCAGTTCGCCGACAAGCTGCGCAAGCTGGGCGTCCCGGTCTCGACGCACTTCTACCGGGGCACCCACACGTGGCCGTACTGGCGCCGCGAGCTGCGCGCCGCCCTGCCCGTCCTGCTGGACGAGATCACGTAGAGTGCGGACGTGACCGAATCACGTTCTGGACCGTGTTCGGACGCCGAGATCACCGGCTTCTGGCGCGCGCTGGGCCTCCCCGGGCTGATCGACGTCCACACCCACTTCATGCCGCCGCGCCTGATGGACGCGGTCTGGGAGTACTTCGACCGGGCCGGTCCGCTGATCGGCACCGAGTGGCCCATCCGGTACCGGCGCCCCGAGGACGAGCGGCTCGCGTTCCTGCGCGACCACGGCGTCCGCGCGTTCACGTCCCTGCTGTACCCGCACCGTCCCGGAATGGCGGAGTCGCTGAACGAGTGGGCGGCCGGATTCGCCGCCCGCGTCCCCGAGTGCGTGCAGACCGGGACGTTCTTCCCCGAGCCCGGCGCCGCCGGCTACGTCCGCCGCGCGATCGACGCCGGGACCCGCGTGTTCAAGGTCCACCTCCAGGTCGGCGGGTTCGACCCGCGCGCGCCCGAACTCGACGAGGTGTGGGGGACGCTCGCCGACGCGGGCGTCACCGCGCTCGTCCACGCCGGCTCGGGCCCGGTCGCCAACGGCTTCACCGGCCCCGGGCCGTTCGGCGACGTCCTCGCCCGGCACCCCCGCCTGACGGCGATCGTCGCGCACATGGGCGCCCCCGAGTGCGACGGCTTCTTCGCGCTCGCCGACCGGTACGAGGGCGTCCACCTGGACACCACGATGGTGTTCACCGACTTCGGCCTGTCGGAGTTCCCGGCCGCCCTCATGCCCCGGTTGCGCGACCTCGGCCTCGCCGGCCGGGTCCTGTTCGGCACCGACTTCCCGAACATCCCCTACGCCTACGCCCACCAGCTCGAGGGCCTCGCCCGCCTGGACCTCGGCGACGACTGGCTCCGCGCCGTCTGCTGGGACGGCCCCGCGAAGCTGTTCGGCGTCGCCGCCTGAGCCGGCCGCGGCCGGCTCAGTGGTCGCAGGGCGCCGAGCCCGCGTGCCGGTGCGGCTCCGGCGAGTCCGACACGTGCCGGGGCCCGTGCGCGTCGTCGCAGTGGACGGCGGTCGCCGCCACGTGATCGACCTCCAGCGTCGTGTGCGTGATCCCGTACCAGGCCCGCAGGACCTCCTGCAGGTCCCGCCGCACCGCGTGGCAGTCGCCCTCGCCGTCGACGAGCACGTGCGCCGACAGCGCCGGGTAGCCCGAGCTGACCTCCCACACGTGCAGGTCGTGGACCTCCTCCACGCACGGCCGCCGCGCGAGGCGGGCGCCCAGCTCGGCCGGGTCGATGCCCGCGGGCGCGGCCTCCATCAGCACCCGGCCCGCGTCCCGCAGCAGCCCGTACCCGGCCTTGAGCATCAGCGCCGCGACGACCAGCGACGCGATCGCGTCCGCCCGCGCGAACCCGGCCGTCCAGACCAGCAGCCCGGCGATCGCCGTGGCGATGAACGCGAACAGGTCGTTCAGGATGTGCTGGAACGCTCCCTCGACGTTCAGGCTGCTCCGGTTCGCCTTGCTGATCAGCCACGTCGCGATCACGTTGACCACGACCCCGGCCAGCGCCGTGAAGAAGACGAACCTCCCGTCGACCTCGGGCGGATCGATGAGCCGGTGCACGCCCTCGTAGACGAAGTACACCGTGAGCAGGATCAGCGTCAGCCCGTTGAGCTGCGCCGAGAGGATCTCCGACCGGCGCAGCCCGTAGGTGTACCCGCCCTTGGGCGGCCGCGCCGCGATCCGCATCGCGACGAGCGCGAGCGCGATCGCGAACGCGTCCGTCATCATGTGCGCCGCGTCGGTGATCAGGGCGAGCGACCCGGCGACGAAGCCGATGACCACCTCGACCGACATGTAGCCGAGGATCAGCGCGAGCGCCCCGCCGAGCAGCCGCCGGTCCGCGCTCGCGGAGATGCCGTGCCCGTGGCCGTGCCCGTGCTCGCGTTCGTGCCCGTGCCCGCGTTCGTGCTCCGCCGTCATGACCCGTCCTCCCCGACGTGCGCGAGCGCGAGGTCCAGGAGCATCCGCACGTGCGAGTCGTCCAGCCGGTAGTACGCCCGCCGCCCGGCCCGCCGCACCTGGACGACCCGGCTCGCGCGCAGCAGCCGCAGGGTGTGCGACACCGACGACTCCGAGTGCCCGCACGACGCCGCGATGTCGCACACGCACATCTCGCCGCCCTCGAGCAGCGCCGTGATCACCCGCAGCCGTCCCGGATCGGACAGCAGCCCGAACACCTGCGCGAGCCCGCCGATCGTCTCGCCGTCCGGCAGCGCCGCCCTGACCAGGGCGACCTTCTCCGGATCGACGACCCGGACGGCGCATTCCTCGCCCGCGGCGACATCTGAAGGAGTGCTCATATGTGCAAACATAGCGCACGACCCGGGCGGGGGCCAGCGCTCACCCCCCGGCCCGCGCCCGCTCCCGATCCGCGAAGCCCCGCAGGTCACGGCCCTCGACGGCCGCCGCCATGAGGTCGGGGAACGCGTCCGGCGTGCACGCGAACGCGGGAATCCCCAGCGCGGCGAGCGCCGCCGCGTTCGCGTGGTCGTGCGCGGGAGTCCCGTCGTCCGACAGCGCGAGCAGCACCACCACCCGTACCCCGGACGACGTCAGCGCCGCCGCCCGGCGCAGCAGCTCGTCGCGCGGACCGCCCTCGAACAGGTCGCTGATCAGCACCAGCACGGTCGAGGCGGGCCGGGTGATCAGCCCCGCGCAGTACGCGAGCGCCCGCCCGATGTCGGTGCCGCCGCCCAGCTGGGTGCCGAACAGGACGTCCACCGGGTCGTGCAGCCGCCCGGTCAGGTCCACCACCGACGTGTCGAACGCCACCAGCGACGTCCGCAGCGACCGCAGCGACGCGAGCGCCGCGCCGAACACCCCGGCGAACACCACCGACGCCGCCATCGACCCGCTCTGGTCGACGCACAGCACCACGTCCCGCAGGGCCGCGCGCCCGCGCCGCCCGTGCCCGATCAGCCGCTCCGGGACGAGCGTCCCCCGGTCCGGCAGGTAGTGCCGCAGGTTCGCGCGGACCGTCCGCTCCCAGTCCACGTCGGCGGCCCGCGCCGGGCGGGCGGTGCGCGCGGACCGGTCGAGGGCCGCGCCGACCGCCGACCGGGTCCGCTCCGCGAGCCGCCGCTCCAGGTCGTCCGCCACGCGCCGCACCACGGCCCGCGCCGACTCCCGCGCCCGGTCCGGCAGCACGGAGTTCAGCGCCAGCAGCGTCCCCACCAGATGCACGTCCGGTTCGACGGCGTCCAGCATCTCCGGCTCCAGCAGCAGCCGCGCCAGGTCGAGCCGCTCGATCGCGTCCCGCTGCATGATCTGGACGACCGTCGACGGGAAGCACGCCCGCACGTCGCCGAGCCACCGCGCCACCGACGGCGCCGAGTCCCCGAGCCCGGCCCCGCGGCGCCCCGGACGCGCCCGCCGCTCCCCGGAGTCGCCCCCGTAGAGCCGCTCCAGCGCCCCGTCCATCCGCGCGTCATCCCCGGTCAGGGCCGCGCCCGTCCCGTCGGCGGGCCCGCCCCCGAGCACCATCCGCCACCGCCGCATCCGCTCGTCGTGCCCGTCCGGTGCGCCGCTCATGCGTGCTCCCTCCGATCGCGATGCCCGTCTCCCGCGTCCGCTCCCGGCCGGAGGGCCGCCGGACTCTCGCGACCGTGGGATGCGGTGGGGGTGGGGGTGTTCATGTGAGACGCTCCGCCCGGGAGCGTCCAGCGACCGGGCGGGGATGTGCGTGCGGGGGCCTCCGCCCGCATGCGTCCGCCGAGTGGCGCGCCGGCCTGCGCGGGCCGCAGACGCTGGTACCGGACGTCGGCCTGCCCGGGACGTGCGGACGGCCGTGGCCGTGCGGCGGGCGCGCTCCGGGGGCGCTCACTCGCGCGCCTCCCAGCCGAGGATGGTGCGGACGGTCGCGGCGGCGGCCTCCGCGCGGGCGGGGTCGACGCCGGCGGGGGACGCGTCGGGACGGGCGGGGCGCGGGTCGTGCAGGCGGCGGGCGCGGGCGCCGATCGAGCGGCGCTCGGCGGCGGAGAACGTCCCGAACGTGCGGCGCAGCAGGGGGAGGACGTCGGTGAACGCGGCGGCGGGCAGACCGTCGAGCCATGCGTCCACCAGGCGCAGGAGCCCCTCGTCGTGCATGAGGACCAGCCCGCCGCCGGACCGTTCGCCGCCCGCCAGGAACCCCTCGATCCACGCGGCGGCGCGGGCCGGTGCGACCCCCGCCGACACCGCGCGGGCCATCCGGCCGGGCGCGTCGTCGAGCCGGCCCGCGTCGAGCAGCAGCCGGGTCACGCGGCCCTCGATCAGGCCGTGCAGGCCCTCCGGGCGGGCGACGAGGCGTTCCAGGGCGCGGCGCCAGCGGGCGAGGTGGGCGTCGTCGGCGAGCAGGGCGAGGGCGCCGTGGACGGCGTCGACACGGTCGAGGGCCGCGCGGGCGGCGTCCTCGTCCAGGCCCGCGAGCGCGGGCGCGAGCCCGACGCGGATCCGCGCCAGCAGGCCGTCCACGACGGCGCGGAGCCGCTCGCCGGACGTGCCGCGCACGTCGCCGTACCGCAGGGTGCGGACGAGCGCGGGCAGCGCCGCCATCAGGTGCAGGGCGTCGGCGTCGACGGCGGCGCGGTCGGCGAGGGCGCGCAGCACGGCGGGCAGCGCCTCCCCGAGGTCGGCGAGCAGGCACCGCTCGGCGAGGCCGGTGAGCTCCGCCAGGTCGCCGGCGTCCGCCGCGAGCGCCTCGGCGCGGACGGCCGCGGCGCCGCGCACGGTCGTCCCGTAGGCGCCCGCCTCGATCAGCGCGACGTCGAGTTCGGGCCGCCACTCGAGCGTCCACGTCTCCCGGAACGTCCCGGTGGAGCGGCCCCCGGCGGGAACACCCCAGCCGACGTCGAGGAGCCGCAGCCGGTGCAGCAGCCGGGACCGCTCGAGGTCGAAGGGGCGGCGCAGGTCGAGGTCGTGGTCGCGGGGCCGCGGGGACGGCTTGAGCCGCAGCCGCCGCTGCCGCGCCTGCAGGTCGCGCTGCAGCGGCACCATCGGGGTGCGGGGCGGCACCGAGCCGAGCCGCTCGCCCACGACGAGGCGCCGCTCCAGCAGCTCGACGCGGGGTTCGGCGCCCTCGCACAGCACCGCGCGGGCGGCCTCGGTGACCTCGTCGAGCCCGGGCAGCGGGCGTCCGCGCAGCGCCGCCAGGGACCCGGCGAGCCGCACCGCCTCGATCACCTGGCCGGGGGAGACGTGCAGGTCCTCGCCGCGCAGCACCCGCGCGGCCCCGGCGAGCCACCGCTCGACGGGACGGTCGGGCGCGGTGAACAGGTGGTGGTACCAGCCGGGCGACGCGACGCCCGCGCCGTAGTGGGACCGGGCGGCGAGCCGGCCGTGCGTCCACGGCACCCACGTCATCGCCACCCGCACCCGGGGCAGGCCGCGCAGCGTCCGGTCGTCGTGCGCGGCGGGGACGTCGGCGAGGACGGCCGGGGCGTGCCACGCGCCGCACACGACCGCCACCCGCTCGTGCCCGTCCTTGACGGCGCGCCGCACCGTCCGCCGCATGTACGCCTCGCGCCGCTCCTCGGCCCCGGCGGGCGGGCCCGCGCGCTCGCGCAGCTCCGCCATCGCCTCGGTGATCGCGGGAAAGGGGGACGGCCCGGCGCCCCGGTGCTCGACGACGTCGTCCCACCAGCGCTCCGGGTCGCCGTGCCCGGCGGCGCGCGCCAGCTCGCCCAGCGGGTCGACCCGGACGTCCCCCTCGGCGGGCCCGCCGGGCGACGCGGCGAACGCGACGGCGGCGGGCAGGTCGCAGAACCGGACGGTCGCGCCCGCGCCGACCCCGTACCGGATCGCCTGCCACTCGGGACTGAACTCGGCGAACGGCCAGAACGCCGACCGGCGGCCCTCCCCGTCGGGGTCCCCCGGCGAGTACGCGAGGAGCGCGACCGGCGGGACCATCTCCGGTTCGCCCGCGAGACCCACGAGCGCGTCGGCCTCCGGCGGACCCTCGACCAGCACCGCGTCCGGCTCGAACTCCTCCAAGGCCGCGCGCAGCGCGCGCGCCGAGCCGGGACCGTGGTGCCGGACGCCGAAGACCTCGACCGTCAAGAGACCTCCCGGCACGCCCGGTAGAAGTCGCCCCAGCCCGGACGGTCGCGCACCACCGTCTCCAGGTACTCCTGCCAGGCGACCCGGTCGGACGCCGGGTCCTGGACGACCGCGCCGACGATCCCCCCGGCGACGTCCGCCGCCCGCAGCACCCCGTCCCCGAAGTGCGCCGCGAGCGCCAGCCCGCCCGTCACGACCGAGATCGCCTCGGCGGTGCCGAGCGTCCCGCCGGGCGACTTCAGCCGGGTGCGGCCGTCGCCGGTCAGCCCCGACCGCAGCTCCCGGAACACCGTCACGACCCGCCGGATCTCCTCCAGCCCCGCCGGGGTCTCCGGCAGCTCCAGCCCCGCGCCGATCTGCGCCACCCGCCGCGCGACGATCTCGACCTCGTCCTCGATCGTGTCCGGCAGCGGCAGCACGACCGTGTTGAACCGGCGGCGCAGCGCGCTGGACGGCTCGTGCACGCCCCGGTCGCGGTCGTTCGCCGTCGCGATCACCGTGAACCCCTTGCGGGCCTGCACCTCGGTGCCGAGCTCCGGCACGGGCAGCGCCTTCTCCGACAGGATCGTGATCAGCGCGTCCTGGACGTCGCCGGGCATCCGGGTCAGCTCCTCGATCCGCGCGACCGACCCGCGCCGCATCGCCCGCAGGACCGGGCTCTCCACCAGCGCCCGCTCCGACGGGCCCTCCGCCAGCAGCCGCGCGTAGTTCCACCCGTACCGGACGGCCTCCTCCGGGGTGCCCGCGGTGCCCTGCACGAGCAGCGTCGAGTCGCCGCTGACCGCCGCCGCCAGATGCTCCGACAGCCACGTCTTGGCCGTCCCCGGCACGCCGAGGAGCAGCAGCGCCCGGTCGGTCGCCAGCGTCGCCACCGCGACCTCGACGAGCCGCCGCGGCCCCACGTACTTCGGGACGATCGCCGTCCCGTCCGGCAGCTCGCCGCCGAGCAGGTACACCGTGACGGCCTGCGGCGACAGCCGCCAGCCGGGCGGGCGCGGCCGGTCGTCGTGCTCGGCGAGCCGGGCCAGCTCCGCCGCGTGCTCCTGCTCCGCGTGCGGGCGCAGGACGGCATCGGGGGACGCGGCGCCGCGCCCGTTCGGGGGAGTGGTCAACTCAGCTCCTTCAGCATCGCGCCGCGGAACCGCAGCGTGTCGACGAGGTCGGTGAGGGGCCGCGGGTGCGGGCGCACCGGATGCCCGGCCAGCCGCTCCGCGGCGGCCGGGTCGAGGCGCAGGTCGGCGATCCGGCACAGCCGCATCAGCGTGTGTTCGGCGGCGCGCGTGGGGAGCCCGGCCGAGCCCGTCAGGATCGCGACGACGGCCGCCGCGAGCGGGCCCGTCCACGGGCCCGGCACCCGCTCCAGCAGCCGGAGCAGCTCCGCCCGGTCCGGCGCCCGCCGGACGAGCCCGGCCGCCGCGGCGTCCCGCTCGTCCCCCGGCAGGACGCCCAGCAGGTCGGCGAGCGCCTCCGGTTCGTCGACGGCGGCACCGTCCCCGAGCAGTGCGCGCGCCCAGGCGACGTCCCCCTGGTTCAGCGCGGCGCGGGCCCACCCGGTGTGCAGGTCGGGCGCGCCGCCGCCCCGGACCGGCAGCCGCACGATCGCGGCGGGCGGCAGCCCGAACAGCGCCGTCCACGTCGGCAGCGGCGTCCGGGCGAGGATCTCCCGCAGCCACGCCGCCCGCGTCCCCACCGGCCCGCCGCCCGGGCGCGGCGCGAACGACCCGCCGGGATGGAACGGGACGCCGTCGCGCGCGAGCCCCGCGTCGTGCTCCCGCGGCGCCTCGACCTCGATCCACGAGACGTCCGCCGCCGGGCCGGTCCGCCGGGTCAGGCACGCGCGCGCCCGCTCGGCCATCCGCGCCCCGTACGCGGCGCCGGGCAGCCGGGCGAGCAGGTCGGCGGCGAGCTGCCGGACGTCCTTGCCGCGGTCGTCGAGCGCGGACTCGAGGAACTCCTCGTCGTCGAGGCAGAGACCCCACGCGAACGTTCCGAGGAACGCGGCCCGGTCGGGTGCGGGCTCGCGATCCCACGCCTCGCGGAGCAGGGCCCGCGCCGCCGCCGGATCGGTGCCGCGCAGCCCCGACAGGTACGCGGCGCGGCGGTGCCGGGTGCCGCTCCGCCATGCCTCCGCGCCCGCCGGGTCGTCTCCGGCCCGGACCGGGCCCGCCCCCACCAGGTACGCCCAGTCGGTGTTCTGCAGCGCCAGCCACATGCCGCGCCGCCCCGCCGCCCGCGCGATCGACGGCCGCAGCATCCGGTCGCTGCGGCCCCGCTCCAGCAGCGCGGGCAGCAGCCGCGGGGGCACCCGCAGGCCCCGGCCCGCCGCCGCGTCCAGCCACTCCGGCAGTACCCGGATCTGCTCCCCGGCCAGGATCCGCGCGAGCCGCGCCGCCGCCGCGTCCGGCACCGCCGGAGCGTGCTCGACCGGCGCCGGAGCGATCGGCTCCAGGTCCGCGCCGCGCACGGGGACGACGCCGGCGCGCCGCCGGACCGCCAGCAGCGCGGCCTGGTCGAGCAGCCGCCCCGCCGCGTCGTCCCCGTCCCTCTCCCGGCCCGGTTCCCCGCCGGGCTCCCCGCCGGGCTCCCCGTCCAGGACGGGCGGAGCGCGGCGTTCGGTACCGAGCAGCGCCGCCGCCACATGCTCCTCCCACGCGCTCACACCCGCCCGCCCTTCATGGCCGCCCCCTCATCCCGGCTCCTCGTCCCCTCGGCCGTTCTGCAGCGGCCCTCCGTGGTGCTCCTCGCAGGGACCGCCCCGACGGTCCTTGCAGCGGCCGTGCCGGCGGTGCGCCTGGCGGTCCCGGCGGCGGTCCTCATAGCCGGCGGGCTCAGAGCCGCCATCTCGGCGGTTCTCATAGCGGGACCGCGCCCTCGGCCGGGTGCCAGGCGGTAAGCGGGCGCAGTCCGCGCGGCGTCCACTCGCCCGCGAGCGCGACGCGCTCGCCGCCCGCGACCGCGAGCAGCGTCCACGGCACCGGCCCGCGCAGCGGCAGCGCGTCGCCCGGTCCGTCGGCCGCGAACAGCCCGCCCGCCGCGTCCCGCGCGAGCCGCACGCCGGAGAGCGTCACGGGATACCGGTCCAGCCACGGGTCGCGCGCCACGGCGGCCGCGTGCTCGTCGAGGAACTCCCGGACGCCGGTGCCAGGCGGCGCGCCCGGGCCCGTCTCGTCCGCCGTGAACCGCTCGGCGACGAGGGCGCGCAGCGGCAGGGCGCCGGGGTAGAACGCCAGTTCGGCCTCGAAGCGGGCGCCGGCCGGCGGTGCCGGTTCGGGCGCGTCGTTCGGGCCGGTGAACGTCAGCAGCAGCGCCGGGCGTCCCGTGCGCTCGCCGCGCAGCCAGACGCGCCGCGCGGTGAGGACGTCCTGGGCGGTGTCGCGCGTCCCGGCCACCCACCAGCGGTCCCGGACGCGTTCGCCGCCGCGCAGGACGTCGTCCCGCGCGACCGGGAAGCCGACGCGGGCGCGGACGGTCCCGCGCAGGCCCGCGGGCAGGCCGTCCCGCCGCCGGTGCGCGCGGACGAGCAGCCGCAGCAGCGCGTACTCCGCCAGCAGCCGGCCCGGCCAGCCGGGCTCGCGGGGGACGCCCGCGAGCGCGCGCACCCGCCCCGCGAGCGCGCCCGCCTGCGCGTCGACGAGCCGCCGGGCCGCGTCGTCCCACAGCCGGTAGGGAGCCCGCTCGGCGCGGGCGAGCCCGTGCGCGACCTGGTCGCGCAGCCACCGGTCCAGCTCCGCGAGGCCGTCGTCGACCCGGCGGCCCCGCCGCTCGCCCGTCCCGAGGTCCCTCACGAACCAGAAAATACCGGCGGGGTCCGACATTCTCCGGGGTGCTGCCCCCCGGTCAGGCGGGCCGTCGGTTCCGTCCGGCGGTTGGCCGGGAACGGCGGCGGGTCCGGCGGAGGCGGGCCTTGCGCTTGCGGCGGTACTCGCCGCGATCGAGCTTCGTGTCGGCCATGCACCATCGTGGTCCGCCCCCGCGCCGGGGGCCACCCCGCTGACCGCATCCGGTCCGCCCGGCCCCGCCGGCGCCGCGTCCGCGGCGGCACCCGCCGGGTCCGACGAACCGCGCCACCGGCATGCTCGCCGTGGACTCGGCGTCCACGCCGGGCTGGGCACGGCGCCCTGGGAGCGAGGCCGGGCGGCCGTGCGGACGTTGCCGGTCGGGCGCCGGTCGGGCGCCCGAGGGCGCCGGTCAGGCGCCGGGCAGGGCGGGCAGGTCGGGCAGCGTCAGGTCGGACGGGACGAGCAGCGCGCCGCCCGCGACCAGCGCGGCGAGCGCGACCGCGCCGAACATCGTCACCCACGCCGCGCCGGGGACGCCGGTCAGGTGCGCGAGCTGGTCGGCGTCCGAGGTCGGGGCCATCCGCCGCGCCCGCATCCGTTGCAGCTCCACCACCGGCCGTGCCGCCGCCAGCAGCAGGAACCACGCCGCCAGGTAGGCGAAGCCCGCCTGGACCTCCGCCGAACCGAACCACGAGACGGCGAACACCAGCGCGCCCGTCCCGACCACCGACAGCACCCCGTAGGCGTTGCGGATCATGACGAGCGTCGCGGCGAGCAGGGCCAGCGTGAACCACAGCATCAGCGTGATGCGCCCGGCCGCCAGCAGCACCGCGAACAGCAGCCCCAGCAGGGGCGGGGCGACGTACCCGGCGAAAGCGGTGAACACCATCCCGGGACCGTGCGGCTTGCCCCGCGACACCGTCACCCCCGACGTGTCGGAATGCAGCTTGATGCCGTCCAGCTTCCGGCCGGTGAGCAGCGCGGCCAGCGCGTGCCCGCCCTCGTGCGCGATCGTCACCGTGTTGCGCGCGACCCGCCACGTGGGGCCGTGCAGCACCGTCCCGAGCGCCACCAGGCCGACGAGCGCGACCAGCCACCACGGCGGGTCCGGCTGCGTGCCCGTCAGGCGGTCCCACAGGTCGGCGATGCTTGCGTTGTCCACGTCCACCCCGGATTCCTCGTCGCGATGCCCAACAGTAGGACGTCGCGGACAAGGCTCGCGTTCGGTTCCGCACCCCCGGAACGCCGACGCCGCGCCCGAATGTGAGACATCTCATGCGCCGACGGCCGTAACCCGCCGCCCGGTCGCGTCCCAGCGGGCCCGAGTTGTGTGCGTCCGTTCCGGTACGGCGCGCACAACCGTTATGGTGCCCTCCCGTACGGCGGGCGCCACGCCACCGGCTCCGCGGGGCGGACGGGGGCGCGACGAGAGGGTGACGGGATTGGGCGGCGGACGCTCCCCCGCGCGGGCGGGGAAGCCGCGCGGGATCATCCGGCATGCCGGACGCGACCGGCTGACGGGGCAGATCGCGATCGCGCTCGCGGGCGTGCTCGTCGTCGCCGCGCTCGTCTACGGCGTCGGCGCGGCGAGCGCCCGCTACCGGCTGTCGGACGTCGGCGCCTGGCTCGGCGCGAGCGCCGAGGGCCTCGTCGTCCACGCCAACGGACCGGCGGGCAAGGTCGACGGGAGGATCGAGCTGCCGGAGCGGATGCGCGGGCACCGCATCGAGATCGTCCAGGACGGCGGCACGGTGCTGCTCGTCGACACCGAGACCGGCGTCGTGAGCCGCATCGACCCCGCCCAGCTCGAGATCACCGGTGGCCGCCGGGCGGGCGGCCCCGGCCTGCAGGTCGCCGTGGGCGGCGGCGCCGCCTACACCATCGACCTCGTCGAGGGCGTCGTCCAGCGCATCGACCCCGTCAGCCTCGCGCCGCTCGGCGCCGCCGCCACGCTGACGGCGCCGCTCGGCCAGGCGGGCATCGACGGCCGCGGCGCACTCTGGGTGCCCGTCCCGAGGGAGGGGAGGGTCGTCCCGTTCCACGACGGCGGCCCGGGCGCCCCGGTCGACGTCGGCGAGCCCGGCGACACCCTCTCCCTCACGATCGCCGCCGGTACGCCCGTCGTCGTCGACAGCACCTCGGCGACCGCGCACATCGTCCGTCCCGAGGGCACCCAGACGATCAGGCTGCCCGCGGCGGTCGGCCGGACCCGCGGCGGCGTCAAGGCCCCCGCGGCGACCGACGGCGGCGTCGTCCCGATGCTCGGCGCGGGCGGCTCCCTGCACCTGCTGCACACCGGCGTCGGCCGCGTCGAGTCGGTGGCCCTGCGCGTCCCCGACCACCGGTTCGAGCCCCCGCACATCCTCGGGTCCCGCGTCTACCTGCCCGACCGCACGTCCGGACGGCTCCTGGTGTTCGACACCGCCGCCGGGGCCTGGCGCGAGCCGATCGCCGCCACCCGTCCCGGCGGCGCGATCGAGGCGATCGTCCGCGACCACATGCTGTGGTTCAACGACCCCGGCGGGGCCCTCGCCCTCGCCTTCACCCGCGACGGCGCCGTCAAGCGCGTGCGGAAGTACGAGGAGGACGTTCCCGGCGGCGCCCGCCGTCCCCTGCCCGTGCAGGCGGACCCCGGCGGAGGCGGCGGTTCCGGAACCGGCCGCGGGGGCGGCACCGGACGCGGCGCCCCGCCCCGCCCGCCCGCGAAGCCGGACCCCGCCGCCCCCGACCCGCCGATCCCCACCGCGTCCGGCGAGAACGGCTCCGTCGTCGTCCGCTTCACCGCCCCCCGGCAGCCCCGCGGCGTCCACCCCGTCACCGGCTTCGTCCTCCTGGACGCCGCCGGCCGTCCCGTCGCCGCCGCGTCCCCGAAGACGCACCCCGGCACCGCGACCGAGGGCGCCTTCACCGTCGGGGACCTCACGTGCGACGCGACCACGCACGTTTTCAAGGTCGCCGCCGTGTACGAGGACGCCTCGGGAAAGACGAAGCACAGCCCGTCCGGCGACGTCGGCGCCACCGCCTGCCAGGCCCCGCCTCCCCCCACCGCCCTGCGCGCCGTGCCCGTCAACCACGGCGCCGAGCTCTCCTGGACCGCCTCCCCGGGCTACGACGTCACCTACAAGGTCACCGCTCCCTTCGGGACGGTCACCACGAAGAACACGGCCATGACGGTGAGGAGCCTGGCGAACTCCCAGGTGCACCAGATCTCCGTCACCGCGCGAAACGGGGCGGGAGAGTCCACACCGGTCGGCACGAGCGTGAACCTCGATCCGGGCCCGCACGCGAAGAACTACAACGGGCACAACAACGAGCACAGCCCCACGAACCTGCGCGACGGGCCCGGCGGGGCGAAGGTCGGCTCCTTCCCGCAGGGCTTCACGGGCTCGGTCGAGGTGATCTGCCAGCAGCGCGGCGGCCATGTCACCGACCCCAACGACGCGAGCCTGAAGAGCGACGTCTGGGACAAGATCGTTTACAACGGCCGGGAAGTCTGGGTCAGCGACCTGTACGTCGCCACACCCAACTCCACGCGAGGGACCTTCTCGCCGCCCCTCTGGGAGTGCGTCTGATGGCGGCACCGGCGCGCCCGTGCCATGGCACGGCGCCGGGCGCCGTGCGGCCCGCCGTGCGGCCCGCCGTGCGGCCCGCCGGGCCGTGCGGGGACGTCGCGCGAGCCGGCATCGAGCGGACGGGGCCGGGAGCGCCGCGCGCGACGGGTCGGATTCCGGGGCAACCGATGGCCGGGTGGCGGCGTCGGAGTCACGACATGTCCGGTGGGGCCGGGCGGTGAGCACGGGGAGCAGGGGATGACGGAGAACGGCGGGGCCGAGGCGGACGCGTCGGCGGGGCGGTTCGCGCAGATGTTCGCCGCGCTGGCGGGCAACGTCGAACGGGTCTTGCGCGGGAAGCGGGACCGGGTGGAGCTGGCGCTGACGTGCCTGCTCGCCGAGGGGCACCTGCTCGTCGAGGACGTCCCGGGCGTGGGGAAGACGACGCTCGCGCGGGCGGTCTCGGCGTCGGTCGAGGCGGAGTGGGCGCGGATCCAGTTCACGCCCGACCTGCTGCCGAGCGACATCACCGGGGTGTCGATCTTCAACCAGGGCAGGAACGCGTTCGAGTTCCACCCGGGGCCGATCTTCGCGAACATCGCGGTGGCGGACGAGATCAACCGGGGGTCGCCGAAGACGCAGTCGGCGCTGCTCGAGGTGATGGAGGAGCGCCGCGTCACGGTGGAGGGACGGCCGCACCCGGTGCCGCGCCCGTTCATGGTCGTGGCGACGCAGAACCCCGTGGACATGGACGGGACGTACCCGCTGCCGGAGGCGCAGCTCGACCGGTTCCTCATGCGGATCTCGATGGGGTACCCCGACCACGGGGCCGAGGTGGCGATGCTCGCGGGCGCGCCGACGGGCGCGATGCTCGACCGGTTGCCGGCGGTGATGGGACGCGACGACCTGGCGCGGATGATCGACTTCGCGCGGCGGCTGCACGTCGCGCCGCCGCTGCACGACTACGTGGTGCGGATCGTGGCGGCGACCCGGGGGCATCCGGACCTGCGGCTGGGCGCGAGCCCGCGGGCGAGCATCGCGCTGCTGGGCGCCGCGCGGGTGCGGGCGGCGGCGGCCGGACGCGCCTACGTGGTGCCCGAGGACGTGAAGGCGCTCGCGGTCCCGGTCGTCGCGCACCGGCTCGTCGTGACGCCCGAGGCGGAGCTGCGCGGGCGGGACGGGGCGGACGTCGTCGGCGAGGCGCTCGCGAACGTGCCGACGCCGCAGGCCGCCGTTGTCTGAGGGGGTGCGACCGTGCTGACGCCGCTGGGGTGGGGGACTGCGGCCGCGTCGGCGGTCCTGTACGCCGCGGGCTGGTGGCTCGGGTATCCCGAGCCGGCGGCGTTCGCGGTGGCGGGGTTCGTCGCGGTGGGCGCGGCCGCGCTGTGGACGCTGCCGCGACCGCGGCTGGAGGTGCGGCGGGAGATCGCGCCCGCGAAGGTGGGCCGCGGCGAGCCCGCGACCGGGGTGCTGCACGTGACGAGCGCGGGCCGCGGCGTGCGGGGGCTGACCGCGCGGGACGCGGCGGGCGCGGCGCGGGTCGCGGTGGACGTCCCGCGGCTGCGGGCGGGCGCGACCCGCACGGTGTCGTACGCGCTGCCGACGGACCGGCGGGGCCGGATCGCGGTGGGCCCGCTGCGGCTGGTGCGCGCCGATCCGCTGCGGCTGGCGCGGCGGGTCCGCGAGTACGGGACGCCGGGAACGCTGCTGGTGCGCCCCCGGACGGTGGTGCTGCCGCCGCTGCCGTCGGGCCGCGCGCACCATCTGGAGGGGCCGACGAGCGACCGGTCGCCGGCGGGGACGGCGACGTTCCACGCGCTGCGCGAGTACGTGATCGGGGACGAGCTGCGGCACGTCCACTGGAAGTCGTCGGCCCGGACGGGGACGCTGATGGTGCGGCAGCTCGTGGACGCGAGCCTGCCGACGACGACGGTGGTGCTGGAGGCGCGGCCGGACCGGTGGGCGGACCCGGACGACTTCGAGCTGGCGGTGGACGCGGCGGCGAGCGTGGCGGCGGGCGCCTCGGCCGCGGGCTTCCCGGTCCGGGTGCTGACCGGGAACGGGCCGGTCGCGGAGACGCGGGGCGGACCGGGCGACGTGGAGGAGATCCTCGACCGGCTGACGGCCGTCGCCGCGCGGGAGTGCCCGCGGCCGACGATGGACGCGGTGCGCCGTGTGCGCGCGGGCGGCTCGCTGGTCGCCGTCACGCCGGGCGACGCCGAACTGGGCCGGATCGCGGCGGTGCGCAGCCGTTTCGACCGGGTGGTGGTGCTGCGCGTGCGTCCGTCCGGCCCCGCGCCCGCGCCGCCGGGCGTCCGGGTCGCCGACGTCGCCGAGCTGGACGACCTGCCGGAGACCTGGCGCCGGCTGGGGGCCGCCCGATGACCGAGAGCCCGCGGCCCGAGCGGCGTCCGCCCGTGCCCGGAACCCCCCAGCGCGGGACCGGGCCGGCCACGCCGCGGCCGCCCGCGCCGCGGCCGTCCGGAATGACCACGGCCGCCCGGTACGTGTCGCTCGCGGTCACGGCCGCGCTGGCGGCGGTCGCGGGCCTGGCGTTCCACCGGGTGTTCGGGTACGGGCCGGTGGTCCCGGTCGCCGCGGTCGCGGCGGTCGTCCCGACGCTGCTCGCCGGACTGCTGTCGGGGCCCCGGAGGAAGGGACGGCCGTGGCCGCTGTGGCTCTCGCTGGTCCTGACGCTCGCCGCCTGGGCGGGGACGTGCGCGCTCACCGTGCTGCGTCCCGCGCTGAGCGCGGGCACACTGCCGCGGACACTGCGGGACGGCGTGCTGAGCGGGTGGAAGGAGATCCTGACGACGCTCCTGCCCGCCCCCGCCGAGCCGCGCCTGCTGGTGCTCGTCCACGTGCTGGTGTGGCTGGCGGCGTTCGGGGCGGCGGAGGCGGCGCTGCGGACGTCGCAGCGCGCGCTGCCGTGCGTCCCGGTGCTGGCGGTGTGGACGGTCGCGCTGCCGCTCGGCGTGGACGGCCCGGGGACGAACGTGCCGCTCGCCGCCGTGACCGTCGTGCTGATCGCGGTGCTGGTCCTGGTCCGTTCCGGCGAGTCGGACGCCGGGCCGGCGTGGCGGCCGCTCGCCCTCGGCGTCCCGTGCGCCGCCGCCCTCGGCGTCCTCGCGTACCTGGTCGCGCCCGTGGTGCCGGTCGGCGCCGACCCCTACGACCCGCGCGAGCAGGTGCAGGCGCCGCCGCCGCAGCAGCGCGACGGCGTCAGCCCCCTCGACCGCGTCGGCGGGTGGCTGCTGCGCCCGGACCAGGTCATGTTCACCGTGGAGTCGGACCGGGCGGAGATCGAGCGGCTCGCGGTCCTCGACGCGTTCGACGGGGTGACGTGGTCGTCCACGGCCCGGTTCGTCCCGACCGGCAGCCGTGTCCCGGAGGGGCCGGAGCGGCGGCGGTCGCACACGACGACGCAGCGGATCACCGTCCGCGACCTGCCCGGCGTGTGGGTCCCGGCGCCCGACCGGCCGCGCCGGGTCGAGGGCATGCCCGTCGTCGCCGACCCCGCCGCCGGGACGCTCGCCGCCGCCGAGCCGCTCGCGCCCGGACGGTCGTACACGGTCACGTCGGTCGTCCCGGAATGGACGGCCGAGGACCTCGAGGACGCGCGCGTCGCCCGCGACGCCGAGGCGCGCGCCGCCCTGGAGCTGCCGTGGGGGCCGGGCGCGACGAGTGAGCCCGTCCAGCTCGACGAGTTCGAGCGGTTCGCGGCGGCGGCGACGCGGGGCGCGACGTCGGGCGTCCAGAAGGCCGCGATGCTCGCCGAGTACCTCAAGCGGTACGCGAGGTACGACGTGACGGCCGCGCCCGGGCACGGCTACCGGCACATCGACTACTTCCTCGCCGAGGGCCGCCGCGGGACGCCCGAGCATTTCGCCGCCGCGTACGCGCTGCTCGCCCGGTCCGTGGGGCTGCCGTGCCGGCTCGTCGTCGGGTTCGCGGGCGGGAAGCGCGCGGGCGGCACCGTGCAGGTGCGGGCGGGCGACGTGATGGTGTGGCCCGAGGTCAAGTTCGAGGAACTCGGCTGGGTGCGGTTCAACCCGCTGCCCGACAACGCGCGGCGGTCCGAGGACAGCGACGCGGTCGCGGCCGGGGAGTCGGCGCAGCGGCTCGAGCAGGCGCAGAAGAACGCGGCGTCGCCGCGGCAGGGGCCCGGGCCGGGCGAGGAACCCGGGAAGCGGGCGGCGGTGACGGCCGCACCGGACGAGCCGACGCCGTGGTGGGTGTTCGCGTCGGTCGCCGGGGCGGCGCTCGTCCTCGCGTACGTCCTCGCCGCCCTCCTCGCGCCCGCCCTCCGCGGCCGCCGCAGGCGGGCCGGCCCGCCCGCCGAGCGCATCGCGGGCGCCTGGCGGCAGGCCCTCGACCATCTCGCCGACGTGGGCCTCGACGCGTCCCGGACGCTCACCGCGCAGGAGGTCGCCCGCTTCGGCGCGTCGAACGTGGGCGCGGACGCCCACGGGGAGCTGGACGCGCTCGGCGACCTCGCCGACCGCGCCGGGTCGGCGTCGTCCCCGCCGGACGCGGCCGCCGCCGACCGCGCCTGGCGGCACGCCGACGCGGTCGGCCGGCTGGTCACCGCGAAGGCCGGGCGGCCGCGCCGGCTCCGCCGGCGGCTCCGCCCGCGCTCCCTCACCGGCCGCTGACTAGGGTGGCCGGGTGCTCACGCGGACGCTGCCGGGCGGACCCGGCGAACGCTCATGACGGCCCGTCCCGTCCGTGTCCCCGGACCGGACGACCTTGACCGCGCGTGGCGGGCCGTGTCGCGGCGCCTCGCGCCCACGCCGCTGGTGCCGTCGGGGCTCGCGCCCGGCGCGCTGCTGAAGCTCGAGACGTTCCAGCCGACCGGCTCGTTCAAGGTGCGGGGCGCGATCGCGGCGGCGGACGCGCTGCCCGCCGGGGTACCGGCGGTCACGGCGAGCGCGGGCAACCACGGGCTCGGGATGGGGTTCGCGGCCGCCCAGACCGGCGCGGACGTCACCGTGGTGGTGTCCACGCGCGCGTCCCGCGCGAAGGTCGACCGGATCGGCGGGTTCCCGGTGCGGCTGGTCCGGCACGGGACGACCTACGACGAGGCCGAGGCGCACGCGCTGACGCTGCCCGGCCGGTACGTGTCCCCGTACAACGACCCGGCGGTCGTCGCCGGGCAGGGGACGATCGGGCGGGAGCTCGACGCGCAGGCCGAGGGCCCGCTGACGGTCGTCGCCCCGGTGGGCGGCGGCGGCCTCGCGGCGGGGCTGTGCCTGTGGGCGCGCGGACGCGGCGACGTCCGGATCGTCGGCGTGGAGTCGGCGGCGTCGCGGGGCGTGTCGGCGTCGGTCGAGGCGGGACGCGTCGTGGCGGTGCCGGTCGGCGACACGTTCGCCGACGGGCTGCCGGGCAACCTCGAACCCGGCTGCGTCACGCCCGAGCTGATCCGGGGCGCCGCCCTGACGGCCGTCACGGACGCCGAGATCCGCGCGGCGCTGCGGTGGCTGCTGCGCGAGCACGGGCTCGTCGCCGAGGGCGCGGGCGCCGCCGGGGTCGCCGCAGTCCTGGCGGGCCGCGTCGAAGCCGAAGGGCGGTTGATCGTCGTGGTGTCCGGACGCAACATCACGATCCCCACGTACGTCGAGGCCCTCGGCACAGGAAACGGCGACTAAACCCGCCTTCGGCGACCGGATCCGGTCATCTCCCCCGTACCGGGACGGAAGTCACTACGGTGAGCCCCGAATCGGGGGAAGGTGATCCACGGGTGGGTGCAGGCGCCATCTTCGAACGCGACCGGCTGACGGGGCAGCTCGCCGTCGGCCTCGTCGGCGCGGTCGTGATCGCCGCCGTCGTCTACGGGGTCGGCGCGGCCAGCGCGAAGTACGAGCTCGCCGACGTCGGCGCCTGGCTGTCCGCGCGGACGAAGGGCCTCGTCGTCCACGTCAACGGCCTCGCGGGCAAGGTCGACGGCAAGGCGCCGCTCCCCGCGAGCGCGCGCGGCGACCGGATCGAGGTGGTGCAGGACGGGACGACGGTCCTCATCGTCGACCGGGAGACCGGCGTCGTCAGCCGGCTCGACCCGTCCCAGATGAAGATCGTCGGCAGCGGCGGGTTCGGCCCCGGGATCCAGGTCCTCGCGCAGGACGGCCGCGCCTACACGGTCGACTCGGTGAACGGCGGCGTGCAGCAGCTCGACGCGATCACCCTGCAGCCGGCCGGGGAGCCCGCGCGGCTCGACCCCGTCCTCGGGCAGGCCGGGATCGGCGCGCGCGGGGACCTGTGGGTGCCGGTGGCCGTGCGCGGGCGCCTCGCCGGGTTCCGGGACGGGCGGCTGCACGAGCCCGTCGACGTCGGTGAGCCCGGCCACGACCTGGCGCTCACGATCGCCGCCGGCACGCCCGTCGTCGTCGACTCGACCGCCGCGACCGCCACCGTCGTCGAGCCGTCCGGCACGCGCCTGACGATCTCCCTGCCGTCGAGCGTCCGCGCGGCCGGGCGCGGCGGCGTGCTCGCCCCCGCGGTCGCCGACGGCACGATCGTCCCGCTGCTGGTGCCCGGCACCGGATCCCTGGTCACCCTCGACACCGGCACCGGCCGCCACACCAGCACCCGCCTGCAGATGCCCCGGCACCGCTACCGGGCGCCGCAGATCCTCGGGACCAGGGTGTACATCCCGGACGAGACCGCCGGTGCCCTCATCGTCTACGACGCGGCGTCCAAACGGTTCGGGAAGCCGGTCACGGTCGGCCGCCCGAAGTCGCCCCTCGAGGTGTTCGTCAAGGACGGCCTGCTGTGGGCGAACGACCCGGACGGCCCGGGCGCGGTCGTCGTCGACCGCCGCGGCGAGACCAAGGCGGTCGACAAGTACCGGGAGGAGGTCGCGGGCGGCGAGCGCCGCCGCGAGATCCCGCTCCCGGGCACCGGGGGAGCGCCCCCGGTGCCCGGAGCCCCGGGCCGGCCCGGCCGCGACCCGGTGCCGCCGTCCTCCGGGAACCCGCGGGAACCGGGCGCGCCCACCGCCCCGTCCAACCTCACGGTCGCGCCGGGCGACGGCACCATGCAGGTCACGTTCCAGCCCTCCCAGGGCGAACGCATCACCGGCTACTCGCTCAAGGACGTCCCGGCGGGCCTCACCGCGGCCCCCGCCGCCATCGCGCCGGACGCCCCGCCCGCCTTCGCCGTGACCGGCGGCGACTGCGGCCAGGAGTACCGGTTCCGCGTGGCCGTCCAGTACACCGACGCGCGGGGACGGGCCAAGGAAGTGCTCTCCGCCGCCAGCGACCCCGTGCGCCCGTGCGTGACGCCGGGCGCCCCGACCGACGTGGAGGCGCGGGCGGGGGCGTCCGGGACGACGGTGTCGTGGGCCGCCCCCGCGGGCGGCGGCGCCACGCGGTACAAGGTCGAGTGGACCGGGCCGGTCACGGGGTCGAAGGTCGTCACCGGCACGTCCACCACGCTCACCGACGTGTGGACGAACGGCGCCTACACGTTCACGGTCACGTCCATGAACGCCGCCGAGGCCGGCTCGGGCACCACCATCGACACGCAGTTGAAGGGACCGGACCGGGCGCACAAGGTGATCCTTAACGGCGGCTCGACCGCCCACATCAGGGCGACTCCGACCGGTGCAGGAGCGGCTGAAGTCACCACGATGTCCGACAACAACGGTGACAGCATCACTGTGCACTGCCAGGTGAAGGGGACTCGGATCAACCATCCCAGGGACCCCAAATACTCCGGTAACACCTACGCGAAAGTCACGTGGAAGGGGAATACCGGTTACATGATGAACTTCCTCGTGGACACCTACACATCCGGTAATTGGGATGTGCTCGGAGGTCCGCCGATCTGGGAGTGCGCCGGCTGATCGTTTCTCTGCGCCCGCCGGAGGCCCCGTCCCGGAAGGCCGGGGCGGGGCCTCCGTGGTTCAGGCTCCGCCCCGGCCTCGCCGCTCCACGCACGCGACCTTCGACCAGGCCACGTCCGGTGAGGCGCCCTGGTTGACGCGGAGCACCGCGCCGATCCGGAAGCAGTTGTCCTCGTTCGGGACGAGCGGCGAGACGGCCGTCTTCGTCGATCCGGGGGTCACCGTCTTGATCGGCTCCGACCCGGCGGGGTCCCGCTGGATCAGCAGGGGCAGCTCGCGCGCGGCCGGGGGCAGCGTCCAGGCGAGCACCGCGCCGTTCGCCGTGGCCCTGGCCCGCAGGCCCTGCGGGCGTGCGGCGGCGATCTGCTCGGCGGTGATCGGCTCGGGGGGAGCGGACGAGGCCGCGGGCGGCGGTTCGCCGCCGCCCGCGCCGGGCGTGTTCGCCTTCGGGTGGTCGCCGCCGGACGCCACGAGAGCGCCGATGCCGAGCGCGAGCCCGCCCGCGAGCGCGACGCACACGGCGACGATCAGCCCGCGGGGCGGCCCGTCCTGCGGCCCCGTGTGCGGAGCGGCCGGTTCTGTGCGCGGTGCCGCCGGCGGGACGGGGGCGGGTCCGGGCTGCGCGGCCTGGAGCGGTTGCGGGGCCGCCTCGTACGCGGGGTACCCCGGGCGGGGCGACGACGGGGACGTGGAGTGCGCCGCGCCCGCGCGCCACGGGGACGTGTCCGCCACGGGCGCGGACGGGGCGCCCGGCTGCGGGAGCGGGGGCGCGTCCCCGCGGGCGGTGGGCGCCCACTCCGGGACGGGCGGCGGGCCCGAGGCGTCGGGGAACGAGAGGCGCCCGGACGGCCCGGACGGCCCGGACGGCCCGGACGGCCCGGACGGCCCGGACGGCCCGGACGGCCCGGACGGCGAGGACGGCGAGGACGGCGAGGACGGCGCGGACGGCGCGGCCGTCCCGCCGGTGCCGGAGAACGGAGCCGTCGCGGTGCCCGCCGTGCCCGCCGGGTGCGGCAGGGTCGACATTCCGCTGTGCGCCACGTCGGTGACGGGCAGGCCCAGGTCGGCCTGCACCCTCTGCAGCGCCTGCGCGAACTCGACGGCGCTGCCGAAGCGCTGTTCGGGCGCCTTCGCCATCGCCCGCCCGATGACCTCCTGCACCTGCCGCGGCACGTCCGGGCGGGGGATGGCGGGCGGCGGGTCGTTCATGATGCGCAGCATCAGGAAGCCGATGCCCTCACCGGGCGGGCCCTTGAACGCGGGCCGGTCGGCCAGGAGCTGGTACAGGGTCGAGCCGAGGGAGTAGATGTCGGCGCCGACGCCGGGCTGCCCGCCCTGCAATATCTCCGGCGCGGCGTGGTGCGGGGTGAACGCCTGCGTGTGGGTGGCGTCGAAGGAGTCGACCAGGCGGGCGATGCCGAAGTCGGCGAGCGCGAACTCGCCGTACCGGGACAGCAGGACGTTCTGCGGTTTGACGTCGCGGTGCAGGACGTCCGTCTCGTGGGTGGCGGCGAGCGCGCCCGCCATCTTCACGCCGACGCGCAGCACCTCGGCGACGCCGAGCGGCCCTTCCCGGGCGAGCCGGTCCGACAGCGCGCCGTGCTCGAAGTACTCCATCGCGATGTAGGGGCGGCCGGAGCGGGTCGTGCCGGTGTCGAGCACGGTCACGACGTTGGGGTGCCCCGTCAGCCGCCCGGTGATCTTGCATTCGCGCTGGAAGCGCCGCATCGCGGCGTCGTCGACGGCGCTGACCGACAGCACCTTGAGGGCCACCATGCGGTCGAGGCGCTCCTGGTGCGCGCGGTACACGACGCTGAAGCCGCCCTCGCCGACCTGCTCCAGCACCCGGTAGCCCGGGACGTCCTCGGTCATGCGTCGGGGGATCCTTCTCGGTTGCGTTCACCGCGGCGGGGGCGCGGACGTCCGGGGCGTCCCCCGGAGACCCCAGGGTAGTACGGGGACGAAACGGGCGGGGCCGGTCTCGGCGCCGGGTGGGGGCGGCCGCTCGTCCATGCAATTCGTCCGGAAATCGCACGACATATTCTTTGGCCTTCGTCAGCGTTCTCCCAATTCGGTTCCACGCCGGTGCGCGCGCCCCATAGCCTCGGAGCCGCGAACGGAAACGCATGGAGCGGAGTGACGCGCCGTGATGGAAGATGTCCTGACGAATCCGGAGGCGGAAACGCCGGCGGCCGGTTCGGCTTATGGTGACCTTGTCCGAATGGCGTATTTCGTTCTGCCGGGCCGGGGGAAGCGCGTCTACCGGCTGGCGATCGCCCGGCGGATCGTGGACGGCACCGCGCGCGGCGCCCGCGACCGCTCGCCGGCCGGACTGGCCCGCCGCCGCACGCGGGTGCTGCGCCGCGCGATGCGCCCGTCCCGCCGGCTGCAGATCGGCCTCGGGCCCTGGCTGCGCGCGCTGCCCGCCCGGCTGCCCGACCCCGCGCTGACCGTCGCGCTCGCCAAGCTCGACCCGGCCGTCCGCGTCGCCTACGTGCTCCTGCACATCGAGGGGATGCCGCGCTTCGCCGTCCGCGACCAGCTCATCGAGCTGCGCGTGCGCCGCCCCTGGCAGGTGATCGAGGCGGCCGACGCGGTCGAGGTCCCGCCCTCCCGGCGGCCCGCGCGGTTCGAGCCGGTGCCGGTCCGGCCGGTGCGGAAGCGCTCGATGCTGCCGCTGGTCACCGCCGCCGCGCTCACGGCCGTCCTGGTCGGCGCGCTGGTCATGACCGAGCGCCCGCCCGAACCGTCCGGACCGCCCGGCCCGGCGCTGCGGCTCGTCACCGCCGCGCCGGACGCCTGGCGCACCGTCCGCACCCTGGACGCCTGGCCCGCGCGCGGCGACCTCGTCCGCGACGACGTGTTCCTGCGGGAGGCCGCCACCGCCTGGGCGGCGGAGACCGGCGCGGACCGGCCCGGCGACGCCGTCCGGCTCCTCTACGCCGGGCGCGCCGCCGGCGGGCCGCTCGCGGTG